>NZ_JCACKM010000052.1:0-44528 GCF_059505385.1 Desmonostoc vinosum | reverse complement strand
ATGTTTTTGTATCCCTACTCCCTACTCCCTACTCCCTACTCCCTGTTTTTGTAATATTCATCCCTTCATAAGGTCTAGGACTTCTATAGAGTTTAACTGTTTGGTCTTCATGACCACTAGCTAGGATTTGTCCATGAGAATTATCAGGGGGTGGAGAAACGGCGATCGCCCAAACACCACTACTATATCCCTGAAAGGTTCTAATACAGTGCCCTGTGCGAATATCCCAAAACTTGATTGCTTGGTTTTCATCACTGGCAATTAAGGTATGACATTTGACTCACTACTGGACTATTTCAGCTAAAATAATGCAATAAATTCTGTAGGTTGGGTTGAGGAGCGAAACCCAATATGGATAAGCTAATCTGCCTTTAACTTGCATAATCCTTTGCCTCAGAAAGACGCGGGGACGCGGGGATGCAATTTGAATGATTATTAGCTTATCAGTGTTGGGTTGAACGAAGTGAAACCCAACTTACGCCTATTAAATCTAATGCACTAAATTAGCTCAAACAATCTACTACAACAAACTTTGCTGTTTCAACTTAACTAGTGCATCTTCAGCAGCAGCTTTCTCAGCATCTTTTTTATTACGTCCTTTACCTTCACCATATTCTTGTTCACCCACAAATACTTTAGCGGTGAAAACTGGCACGTGAGACAAACCGCCTGCTTGAACAGTGACATATTTGGGAGGATTTGGAGTAACATTGCGGTGTACCCATTCCTGAAAGCGATTTTTTGAATCTACATTAGAGCGAGACTCTACAATTTTCTGAGGTACAGACTTAAATAGTGGTTTAACAACAACACGAACTGCTTCAATATCTGAACTATTGTCTAGATAGTAAGCACCAATCACAGCTTCAAAAGTGCTGCTGAGTAAATTAGGGTTTTGGTAGCCTCCGTCCAAAATAGCACCTTTGCCTAAACGCATTCTCAAGTCCAAACCAACCTCAATAGCGAACTTGGCCAATTGCTTTTCGTCAACTAGCGCCGAACGCCGCCGAGTGAGTTCATCTTCCCCTATTTCTGGATGAAGACGATAAAGATATTCACCACTTAAGAAATTGAGTACAGCATCACCGAGAAATTCTAAACGTTCATTGTGTTCGCCTTCTCCTGGATTTTCATGAACATAAGAACGGTGAGTCAGCGCCCGACGTAGGAGTTTCTCATCCTGAAATATTAAAAGTTTATGCATTATTATCTTTTGTCTTGTTGCAGAAATTGACTGTTGGAAAAGTGTACAAATACTTGTTTTATTCGACTAGTTTTTAGAAGCTATGCTTTTTAAGCAGCTAGTCTATTTATTTCAGGTAAAAACAATTCCTGATTTTGTTTTCTGACCTTACCATCTTTAACAGCAGCATCAACAAACTGACTGAAATTTTTAAATTTCTGACCATTGGATGTGGCAATAGAAGAACATCCTTGATATCGAGTGCAACGCTCACGCATCAATTTATCAATACGGCTAAAACCTGTTTGCTTACCTTGAGTTAAAGCAGTTTCGATAGCTTCAATCAAGTATTTTATAGCCTCATTGTAATTAATTTTAGACTTAATAGAAGTGGCTTGAGTTTGATTAATATGGTTAACTAACTTAGGTAAATCGTCTATAAAATGAAATTCATTAGCCAGACCTTTCAAATCTTTTTTTACATTACCTTTTTGGGCAAAGATGATAACTTTGATATCCTTAGTTTGCAAAAGTTTAACAGTGCTAATAAAATCTCCGTCTCCTGAAATTAGGATAACTATGTTGGGAAAATAATGTTTAGAAACATCGTCAATCAAGTCAGATTTTAATTGATTGTCTGCACTATTTTTTAAAGTGCAGGTAACATCTCGATATTCATAGCCAATTTCTTGCAACTCATCTTTTGCAGCCAAATGATTTTGATATAGTGAGTTATGGTAGATTTTCTTACTAATAATCTTCCCTTTTGATTTCACAAAAATTAGTAGAGATTTTGCTAAATCTTGACTTAAAGGTACATTTTGCAAATCGCAATAGATATAAACATTGAGTTGCTTTTGACTGGTTTGTCCGTTTGATGCTGAATAATTTGTTTCCATTGTAATGTACCCAGATTTTAGTTTTGTTAACTGGACAGCATCAAATTGCACATCTAGCAATAGCATCGGCTTGTACTAGGAATTGATGCTTCAAAATCCCTATGCCAAGCTTTTCACTATCACTTTTGTTTGATTCATGTCTCAGCCGTAGAATTCCTAGCTTCCTACCAAGTTTCTTGTCATCTTCTCCTCTGAAGATTCATTCAACTATCTCATCTTGCTATTGCAAATTTAGTTGAATCAGTTAACCTGATACAGTGCTAAATCTTCAGCCGAAGGGATGACACGAAGCATCAGTAGGAAAATAAGAATTCTGCCGCTGAGACAAGATCAAAAACCTGCGCTTGAGAGTGCGGTTATTTTGCTGTCTATACACAGATTGGCATGGTATTAAAAGCACGTCAATATTTGTTTACATAAGCTTTAAAAATTTGGCTTTGGTGTAAATACTTTACTTAAATCCAGATTTAAATTAGTAAAAATAGGTAAAACAATTCGTTTATTTAAGTAACCACGTACTTAATATTTATTTAAATGAACCGCCAAGATGAGGCAGTGCGTTGCAAGCAGCGAGTAAAGGAGGGTTTCCCTCGGTTGTACCAACTGTTGTGCCAAGAGGAAAGAAGTGCAAGTTTATAGAGAATTGATATGAATTGCTCCGTTATTTTAAATGTGCCAGAAATTGGTATGCTAAGAGCCAAGACTACATAATTATCAAACCATGCCCGCGCCTACTCTCAACCCCACTTTTACTGCTTTTCCGCTGACAGCTGTAGTCGGTCAAGAAGCAATTAAGTTAGCTTTGCTGTTAGCAGCAGTTGATCCAGGATTGGGGGGAGTGGCGATCGCAGGTCGTCGCGGTACGGCAAAATCTGTAATGGCACGTGCTATCCACGCCTTACTTCCACCTATTGAAGTTGTCAAAGGCTCGATTAGCAACTGTGACCCTAACCACCCTGAAGAATGGGATGACTTATTATCTACACAGACTATAGATAATATCTCTACTGAAATTATCCCTGCGCCCTTCATCCAAATTCCGCTAGGTGTCACAGAAGACCGACTTCTAGGTTCGGTGGATGTGGAACAGTCGGTAAAACAAGGTGACACTGTATTTCAACCGGGGTTACTCGCTACCGCTAACCGAGGTGTCTTATATGTGGATGAAATCAATCTATTAGATGATCAAATTAGTAACCAGCTACTGACAGTATTATCTGAAGGACGCAACCAAATTGAGCGGGAAGGGATTAGTTTTCAACATCCTTGCAAGTCGCTGTTTATCGCCACCTATAACCCTGAAGAAGGAGCCTTAAGAGAGCATTTATTAGATAGAATTGCGATCGCTCTATCTGCTGACGGTGTACTCGGACTAGATCAAAGAGTACACGCAGTTGAGGTGGCGATCGCCTATTCCCAATCTCCCCAAGAATTTCTCCAGCAGTACAGCGAAGACTTAGACGCCCTCAAAACTCAAATTATTTTGGCACGGGAATGGCTTAAAGATGTCTGCATTACCCACGAACAAATTACTTATCTTGTGAATGAAGCCATTCGTGGTGGTGTGCAGGGACATCGCGCTGAGTTGTTTGCTGTGCGGGTTGCCAAGGCGGCTGCGGCTTTAGAAGGACGAACAGCAGTTAATGCTGAAGATTTGCGCCATGCCGTAGAATTGGTGATTGTTCCACGCGCCACAATTGTGCAGACACCACCACCTGAACAACCACCCCCACCACCCCCACCCCCACCGCAAAATCAAGAAGAAGAACCCCCAGATAAACCAGAACAAGAAGAACAAGAAGAACAGGAAGAACAGGAAGAAAATCAACAGCAAGAACCCCCTAGTATTCCTGAAGAGTTCATCTTTGACCCCGAAGGAGTCATCCTTGATGATAGTGTGCTTTATTTTGCACAAATGGCAAAACGCCGGGGTAAATCTGGCAGTCGCAGTCTCATCTTATCTGAAGACCGGGGACGCTATATTAAGCCGATGCTGCCCAAGGGAAAGGTGCGACGTATTGCCGTAGATGCCACACTCAGAGCCGCAGCCCCGTATCAAAAAGCACGGAGAGCCAGACAGCCCGGTAAAAAAGTAATTGTTGAGCCTGGTGATATTCGCTCTAAACGTCTGGTACGTAAAGCTGGGGCGTTAGTAGTTTTTGTCGTTGACGCTTCTGGCTCAATGGCCCTCAACCGGATGCAGTCGGCTAAAGGTGCAGTCATGCAACTTTTAACCGAAGCTTATCAAAACCGTGACCAAGTAGCTTTAATCCCCTTCCGGGGAGAACAAGCAGAGGTATTATTACCACCAACGCGTTCTATTGCCTTGGCACGTAATCGTTTGGAAAGGTTGCCATGTGGTGGAGGTTCGCCCCTAGCCCATGGTTTAACACAAGCCGTGCGCGTCGGCTTAAATGCCCAAATGAGTGGCGATATTGGGCAAGTTGTGATCGTTGCAATCACTGATGGGCGTGGTAATATTCCTTTAGCGCGTTCGTTGGGTGAACAGTTAGAACCTGGGGAAAAACCAGACATTAAAACGGAATTGTTAGAAATTGCAGCGAGAATCCGTGGTTTAGGATTGCAACTGTTAATGATTGATACGGAGAGCAAATTCGTTTCTACTGGCTTTGCTAAAGAATTAGCCCAAACAGCAGCAGGCAAGTATTATCACTTGCCAAAAGCCACAGATCAAGCCATTGCGGCTATGACCAAAGGTGCGATCGCTGATTTAAAATCTCGTTGAGATGAGGGGCACAAAATTAAGACCCTGTAGCTACTGCTTGCGGTTGTAAGTAGCAAATTAAATCCTGAATTCCTTTTTGCAGATACCGTGTTACAGTCATCGGACTAGTACCAATATTTTTGGCGGCATCCTTGCGAGAAAGTTCTTTCAAAAAAACCATTTCAACTGCCATCCGGGGTTTTTCTTCTAACATGTTGATTGCCCCTTGGAGTTGTTGCCGTTCTTCGTCTTGTTGCTGAAGACTAGTAGAACGGGGACAAGGAAGTGCTTCACCCAAGGTGATTTGGCAATCAACATTGTTAACAGCAGTGGCATCTAGGCTCAAAGGCATCCGGTTTTGAGCTGCTAATTTGGTTTCTTGCCATTCTTGCAGAGATACTTTAAGTTCTTTGGCAATTTCAGTATCTTTGGGAGGACGACCTAGAGAAATAGCCAATTCTTTGCGAACTTTTTGCCCTTCATTATATAGTTCTTGCCAGCGACGAGGAATTTTTAATAGAGTACTGCGATCGCGTAAAAAATGCAGCATCTCACCTCGAATGTATGGCACAGCAAAGGAACTAAAAGCGTATCCTTGGCTGGGGTCAAAACGCTCAATTGCCCTAATTAAACCAAAATAGCCAATTTGTTCTAAATCTTCATAAGGTTCATTACATTGATGGCTAAATTTATGAGCCATCTTCCGCACTAAACCAGTATGTAACTGTACAAGTCGATTACGAAGTCTAATAGAGGGATTCTGGTGGTATAAGTGTAATAATTCTATACCTTCAGTTCGCAAAGAGGACTCACTAGTTGCCATATAAATTCCTTTGTTCTAACTCCTTCTCTGGAGGAATTGGAGTTGCGTATATCTTCTTTTAAGCTGTCATTATTTTCCTCAGCTGAGTTTGAATAAGCCATCGTTGTTCCACTGAACTTATCGGGGGCCTGACTCTAGAATTCAGTATTTGTACGCATGATTTTACGCGTTTATCCGTTGCTACTCATTGTGATTTTTCAAAAACAATAGAAGAGTTATAAAATTTGGTGCAAAATCAAGTGCTAATGAAGAAAGCATGAGATAGAGATAATTTCTCTCTTGATTTCATTAGACCTCTTGCATAAATCTTTTTTTACCGGGCTACGCCCCGCTTCTGTGCGAGACGCTTCGCGAACGCTAACACGCAAAGGCAAGGCAGTGCGTTGCGGGGGTTTCCAAGGTAGCTTTTAGGGGGAAACTTCCCCCTAAACATGCCGCCCCGTTGTAGCAAGTGTCATCGGGCTCCCCGACTTGTAGCAACTGCCGCGCAAAGAAAGAAACTGTAATTAGGACTTTTGCAAGAAGTCTATTCTTTACATACAAGAGTCAAAAAGTGCTTTTGCAAAAAATCTAGTTGCACAGTATATATTTTTTATCTACTTAACTTCTTTTCCTACCACACCTTTGTTGGGTTTCTCACCTCAAATGAAAATATTGGTCAAAATAGAAATAAGCAGTATGTTTCCCTAGAAACCAATTTTTCCATATGAGCAATACCAGTAACTTTCGTGAAGCTATCCGTGAGGCTAGAACTCAAGCCCTGATTGGGCCAAACGTAATCGCCAACGCCCTACCTTACGTCGGTGGTGGATTGGTGCTAACAGCCTTGGGAACCTATGGTGGTTTGGGAGTTCTCCGTACTAACCCTGGACTGTTCTTTCCCACTTTCATTGGTGCGATAATTCTCCAGTTAATTTTATTCTTCGTTGCCCAAAATGTTGCCCAAAAGGGTAACAATGGTCTGGCACTGCCCTTACTGGCAACTTATAGTCTCCTGTCTGGATATACTCTCAGTGGCTTAGTAAATGTTGCTTTGAGAAGCCAAGGTGTTGGCATTCAAGGCATTGGTTTGGCGGCCCTTGGTTGTGGCATCACCTTTATTGCTGCCCGTCAAATTGGTTCTAATCTCTCTGAACAGGATGGCATGGCTTTAAGCAAAACCATCAATCTCGGCATCATTGCCTTGGTGGTTGTGTGCCTTGCTCAATTCATTTTTGCTTTGTTTGGTGTTTTTACGCCAAATTGGTTAGAAATCGCCATCTCCGGCTTAGGGGTATTTTTGTTTGTTGGGGCTTCAGTCGTTGATTTCTACATCTTGCCGCGCACTTACCGCAACGACCAGTATTTACCCGCAGCCTTATCGATGTATCTCACTTACATCAACCTATTCGTTTTTATTTTGCGGTTACTGATTGCTCTCAATGGGCGTGATTGATAATTAGGGAGTAGGGAGTGGCACTTCGACTTTGCTCAGTAACCAAGAGTAGGGAGTGGGGAAAGGAAATTTTCATTATGCTTTGTTGTTAGCCCTACTCACGAAAGTTTTGTGAGAAAGAAAATATCAGAGTTATAGAATTCAACCGTGGTTATGCATCAGTAGCCACGGTTTTTTTAGGGTTGCAGCATTGAATAGACCTCTTGCATAAATATTTTTTTGTTGGGCTACGCCCCGCTTCGCTAACACGCAGAGGCGCAGCGAAAAGTTCTGTTCGCGTAGCGTCTCCGTCAGGAGAAGGAGGGTTTCCCTCCGTAGGAAACTTTTCAAGACAGAGACGCAGAGAAGAGAACGCAAAGAAGGACTTTTGCAAGAGGAATTATGAATTTTGTATGGACGTAGCATTACTACGTTCCTAGAATTTGCCCAACTACAGTTAAATAATTCGTAATTCGTAATTAAAATCAAAAATACAAATAGAATAAGAGCTGTCTCAAATTTAAAAGCGCTCTATCTATCATACTGAGCAAGTACTATGGAAGTCTTAGAACTCAAACGCGAAATCGAAACGTTGTCTGGCCGCCTGGGTAAAACCCAGGACTATCTTTGACCTACCTGCACTGACTGCCAAAATTCAAGATTTAGAACAAATATCAGCTCAACCCGAATTTTGGAATGACCAAGCTCAAGCCCAGCAAACGCTGCAAGAACTCAACGAACTTAAAGCACATGTTCAGCAGTATGATCAGTGGCAAGCTAATCTGGAAGATACTAAAGCAGTCGTTGATCTGTTGGAGTTAGAAACCGACGAAGCGCTACTGCAAGAAGCGGAATCTACCATTACTAAGCTCAATCGTGATCTCGATCAGTGGGAATTACAACAGTTGCTCTCTGGCCTCTACGATCATGAAGGGGCAGTACTGACGATTAATGCTGGTGCTGGTGGTACAGATGCCCAAGATTGGGCGTTTATGTTGCTGCGGATGTACACCCGTTGGGCAGAAACCCACGGTTATAAGGTGCATCTAACTGAAGAGTCGGAAGGAGATGAAGCAGGAATTAAGTCAGCAACCCTGGAAATTACTGGTCGCTATGCCTATGGTTATTTGCGCTCAGAAACAGGTACGCATCGCTTAGTGCGGATTTCACCCTTCAATGCTAATGGCAAGCGGCAGACCAGTTTTGCTGGGGTGGAAGTGATGCCACAGATAGATAGTTCTGTGCAGCTAGAAATTCCAGAGAAGGATTTGGAAATAACGACTTCGCGGTCTGGTGGTAAAGGTGGGCAAAACGTCAACAAGGTAGAAACAGCGGTGCGGATTGTTCATATTCCCACGGGTATTGCTGTGCGTTGTACAGAGGAACGTTCTCAGCTACAAAATAAAGAGAAAGCCCTCGCTCGTCTTAAAGCCAAGTTGTTGGTGATTGCCAGAGAACAACGTGCCCAAGAAATTGCCCAAATTCGCGGTGATATGGTAGAGGCTTCCTGGGGCAACCAAATCCGTAATTATGTGTTTCACCCTTACCAAATGGTAAAGGATTTACGGACAGAGATAGAAACCACTGCTATTACTGATGTGATGAATGGCGAGTTGGATGCATTCATTCAAGCCTATTTGCGTCAGGAAAACCAACTTGTAGAAAATCCTGCGTAACTTTAATTGCAGGTTAGTAGAGACGTGCTATGTCGCGTCTCTATTTTTGGTAACAGTGCCTACAAAGCGATCGCACCTCTATATCGGTCAACTGTTAGATTTATATATAAATAGTCTGCGATCAATACACTGATGAAGTTATGAGTAACTCTCCTTCAGGCGAACCTCAACCTAGCTACGTAAAACTCGCTATGCGAAACATGGTGCGAAAGGGCGGGACATCTTTAAAACATTTTGCACTAACTACTATTGGGCTTTTAGCGCTGCTTGTGGGTCTTGCTTACCTGACTCGCTAATGAGTAGTAGCTGGGGATTGGGCATAAGGGAGACACTACGCGTAGCAAGATCCCGCAGAGTATGACTTTGCTCAGTACAAGTTCCCAATTCCCCATTCCCTTTTTCACCTAAATATGCCAGGAGATTAAGTGCCCCCAAAAGTTGAATTATATGTGGAGGATGATTTTAACGAGCTATCTCCAATAGCATTTGTGAGTATTGGCGAGACTCATTTCCCAATTTCTGCTGCAATCTGGGAAAACTGGTTTAATTGCTGGTTGGAAATACTTCGCTTTGATTTGCCGTCAGCACCAAGTTACGAAATAGGGCTGCGATTGACAAATGACTCACAAATTCAAACACTTAACGCCCAGTATCGTCACCAAAATAAGCCTACAGACGTTTTAGCTTTTGCCGCTTTGGAGGTAGACTTTCCCCAAAGTGAAGAAATGCTTGCTTCTATGCCTTTATCTTTAGGTGATATTATTGTGTCTTTAGATACTGCTAATCGTCAAGCTCAACAACAGGGACATAGCTTATCAACTGAGCTAGCTTGGTTAGCTGCTCACGGGTTGCTACATTTGTTGGGCTGGGATCATCCTGATGAAGAAAGTTTAGGAAGAATGCTAAAACAGCAAGTGATATTGCTGAATGCAATCGGTATTGCTATTGACATAGAATAGCTGTGATTAGTATGTTCGCAAGTGTTAATCTTGGGTGATACTTTTATAATATATCTGTAAAAATTGCCTAAAATTACCTCAAATCTTATCACTCTATTAAAATTAGTGAAAAATCCCACTCTAACTCTTTCTTCTTTGTATTTTTAAGCCTATGTCCCAAAAAATTTCTCCACCACCAACACCCAATACCTTACAAACGCTAGTGACCAAAGACCGAGAATTCTCCTGGCAGGTGGCTTCTAATTTATTAGTGAGCTTTAAGTACGCCTGGGCTGGAATTAGCTATAGTTTTCAAACACA
This sequence comes from Desmonostoc vinosum, assembly GCF_059505385.1. Lineage (NCBI taxonomy): Bacteria > Bacillati > Cyanobacteriota > Cyanophyceae > Nostocales > Nostocaceae > Desmonostoc > Desmonostoc vinosum. The sequence continues at coordinate 34,549 of NZ_JCACKM010000052.1, read as the reverse complement.
ACGCAACTTTCGCATTCATGTCAGTGTTTGCGCTTTGGCGATCGCAATGAGCGTTTTTTTACATCTGCAAGCAGTGGAAATAGCAATAATTGGTATAACTAGTGGTTTAGTTTTGGCATTAGAGTTACTGAATACAGCGATCGAATCTCTTGTAGATTTAACAGTTAAGCAGACTTACCATGAATTGGCAAAAATTGCTAAAGACTGTGCTGCTGGTGCTGTGCTGATCTCAGCTTTTGTAGCTGTGCTGGTAGCTGCTGTACTGCTATTGCCTCCTTTAATGGTGTTAATTATGTCAGCTTTATAAACGTGGGATAATTAGATCCTATTTTGAGAAAAACATATATCAAGGTCAGTAATGGTAATTGGTAGTATGTATAAACCAATTACCTATTACTAAAAGCACACATTAAGTGGCAGAAATCAGGAGCGATCGCCTGTGATTATAGTCATTGATAATTACGATAGTTTTACATATAATTTGGTGCAATACCTGGGAGAGTTAGCGCTAGAGTTCCCAGTTGCAGCTGATATTAAAGTTTTTCGTAACGACAAAATCTCCATAGATGAAATTCGCGCTTTCCAGCCAGATGTCGTAGTTATCTCCCCTGGCCCTGGTCGCCCAGAAGATGCAGGAGTTTCCTTAAAATTAATCGAACAGCTAGGGCCAAACTTACCAATTCTAGGTGTTTGCTTGGGACATCAAAGCATTGGTCAAGTATTCGGTGGTAAGATCGTGTCCGCTCCAGAGTTGATGCATGGTAAAACTTCTCAAGTTTCTCACACAGGGGTAGGGGTTTTTCAAGGATTAGAAAATCCCTTAACCGCTACCAGGTATCATAGTTTGGTGATTGATCGCGAAACCTGTCCTGAGGTCTTAGAAATCACAGCTTGGGTTGAAGATGGCACCATTATGGGAGTACGACACCGGAACTATCCTCACATTCAAGGCGTCCAGTTTCATCCAGAGAGTGTTCTGACATCTTCAGGAAAACAGTTATTGCGAAACTTTCTGGAACAATTACAGTCGAGAGAGTAATTAATGAAACGACGACAGTTGATGGGCTATGCTGGGGCGGGGTTAGTAACAACTTTAGCAACTACCTTAGGTTCAAACCTGCAAGCTGATGCCCAATCTAGCGGTTTATCAGTTCAGTGGTTGGGTCATACTTGCTTTCTATTCACTGGTAGTGGTACGAAAATAATTGTCAATCCATTTCGAGCGGTCGGTTGTACTGCTAAGTATCGTCCCCCGAAAGTGGCAGCAAATTTGGTACTAATTAGCAGTCAATTGCTGGATGAAGGAGCGGTAGATGGACTACCAGGAAATCCTAAGCTAATATATGAGCCTGGAGTTTACGAGTTCCAAGGTATTAAATTCCAAGGAGTTGCCATAGACCACGATCGCAAAGGTGGTAAGCAATTTGGCTCAAATACTGCTTGGAGTTGGAAACAAGGCGGAATTAACATCCTCCATTTAGGGGGTGCTGCGGCACCGATTTCCATCGAGCAAAAAATCCTCATGGGGCGTCCCGATGTGTTATTTATCCCTGTGGGAGGCAGTGCAAAAGCCTACAATGCTCAAGAAGCAAAGCAGGCTATCGAGGTGTTAAATCCTAAGTTGATAGTTCCCACGCATTATCGGACACAAGCGGCTGATGAAGCTACCTGTGAGATTACACCTCTGGATGATTTTCTCAACTTGATGCAAGGTGTAACAGTACGCCGTAGTAATGGAGATACTATTGCCTTGAGTCCTGGGAAGTTGCCAGAGAATGGGACGATTCAGGTTTTGAGTTACAAGTTTTAGAAAGACATGAGGGGGATGAGGGGGATGAGGGAGAAATTTTCTCTTTGTGCCTACGTCCCCGTGTCTCCGCGTCCCCCTTCGGGTGACGCTCGCAAGCTCGCTAACGCAGTCGCCTGCGGAGGGAAACCCTCCTTTACTCGCTGTCTCACCGTGTCCCCGCGTCCTCTTCCCCACTCCCTACTCCCTACTCCCCACTCCCTCATCCGTAGTTAAGCTGTATACCACTCAGAAGTAAGTCTATCTGCTTCGCTGATGGGGGTTTCAGTTGCTTGTGTACCATCCATCACCCAAATGCTATCTGCACCTGTTTGCTGATCACGCCAGTAGATGTCTGTCTTGCCATCGCCGTTGAAATCGCCAAGGGATGGTTTTAAGGCGGCGCTATTGCTTGAGAGGAAAGCTTCACTGGCAACTGTTGTACCATCCATCAACCAAGCGGTGTTTTCGCCTGTGGTCTCATTGTGCCAGAAGACGTCAGTTTTGCCGTCGCCGTTGAAGTCGCCAATGCTCGATTTCCAAGAGGCATCAAGTGTATTTAAAGTACCTTCACTAACGATAATGCCATTCACTGTCCAAATTTTGTTTTCACCTGTTGTTTGATTGCGCCACAGGATATCAGTACTTAAATCACCGTTAAAATCGCCCAGGGTATAAGTCCAGGCCGCATCTTGGGATTGGAGGGCAAACTCACTCTTTTGTGAACCGTCCATGAACCAAACTTTGTTTTCACCAGTTGATTGATTACGCCAGAAGATGTCACTCTTGCCATTGCCGTCGAAATCAACAACAGTAGGAGTCAATGCTGTATCTGTGTTGTCTAGAACGGTGCCATTGGTAACTGTTGTACCATCAACTTCCCAAATCGCATTTTGGCCGGTTTGAGCATTATGCCAGAAGATATCAGTTTTGCGATCGCCGTTGAAATCGCCAATGCTTGGTGTCCAACCTGCATCAACTTTCTCTAAAGAAACTGCATTAGCAACGTTAGTGCCATCCATCAATACGATGACATTCTCACCTGTTGTTTGATTACGCAATAAGAAGTCAGTTTTTTGATCGCTATTAAAGTCGGCAGTTTTGTAAGTCCAAGCAGATACATCATATTGACCCAACGAACCCTGTTGAATAATGGTTGCACCATCCATCAAACGAACCACAATCTCACCGGTTTGAGAATTGACCCAAAGTTTATCTGTTTTACCATCACCATTAAAATCAGGAACGATCGCAGCACTAGTTAAGTAAGGATTAGGATTAGGATTGGCTGCTGCATCTAAAGAATTAGTCAGCGGTTCATACAGTGTAGACGCAGAACTTTTACTACTAAAAGTAGAAACAGAACCCAATGGGTCTAAGCTATCAACTGATGATGTTAATATTTGCGATTTTTGAAAAGATTCGGATGCCCATTTTGATGTATTCAAAGATAAGTTTGAGGTATTTTTACTGCCAAACATGATGTGTTTTTATGAGTGGTGGTCATACCTTTTTAACTTTTATTGATTATCTATTTCTGTCAATAAATAACATTTGCTTGGGTTTTATATTTTCTTTATAAACTCTATTTTTTGTTAAATGTCAGCTTTTGTAAATAATGTTTTAGATGATTTTTGTTAATTTTTCAAGTGCTATACAAACAATTAAAAAATAAAATTTGTAGTTTATGTATGTCAGGTTTTATAGATAAAGTTTGGCTATTTATATTTATTTTTTGACATTTAAAAATTATTCTTTGGTAGCTGTGCAGCGACTAAGTTTCGGTTTCGTAGTTTCTTAGGGTGTGTGATCACCAAGCGCTCTGACGGGTGCTAACGTCCATCACGCACCCTGCTAAAGGCTGTTCCTGTTACCTCTTTAACAATGCTATATATTGGTTAAAATAACTACTACTAAGGTGTAATCTCTACAGCCTTTGTAGTTTGAAAGTGTCAAATAACACAATAAATTACAAGTAGATTCAGCTATGCAAGCAGAATATCGGCAGCGGCGCGAGCAATTAATGGCGAAAATTGGGACTGGTACTGGTATTTTTCGCAGTGCGCCAATGGCAGTCATGCACAACGATGTCGAGTATAATTACCGTCAAGACAGCGATTTTTTTTACCTCACAGGCTTTAATGAATCGCAAGCGGTAGCAGTATTAGCGCCACATCACGCAGAACATCGATTTGTGCTATTTGTTCAACCTAAAGATCGGGAAAAGGAAGTTTGGACTGGTTATCGTTGCGGGGTAGATGCAGCTAAGGAACTTTATGGTGCAGATGAAGCTTACCCCATCAGCGAATTAGATGAAAAGTTGCCGCAGTATTTAGAAAAAGCCGATCGCATTTACTATCGCTTCGGACGCGATCGCGCTTTCAATGACACAATTTTGAGTCATTATCAACGGTTGCTGCAAACTTATCCTAAACGTGGTACAGGGCCGATCGCCATTGAAGATACTAGCACCATCCTTTACAGCATGAGGCTGCTAAAAAGTCAAGCTGAGATGGAACTAATGCGTCAAGCAGCTGCGATCGCCATTGAGGCACATAATCACGCGATGGAAATCACTGCACCTGGACGTTATGAGTACGAGATTCAGGCAGAGATGGAACGGATTTTCCGCTTGCGTGGTGGGATGGGGCCAGCTTATCCGACAATTGTGGCGTCTGGTGCGAATGCTTGTGTACTGCACTATATAGAGAATGTGCGACAGATGCAAGAGCAAGAGTTGCTGTTAATTGACGCTGGATGTGCTTACGATTATTACAACTCCGATATTACTCGGACATTTCCGGTAGGGGGGAAGTTTACGCCAGAACAAAAAATTTTATATGAGATTGTTTTGGAGGCACAAAAACAAGCCATAGCTCAAGTGCAACCAGGCAATCCTCATAAGTCAATCCATGATACAGCGGTGCGCGTCCTGACTGAAGGCTTAGTCGAACTTGGCATCCTCAAAGGTGAAATTGACAAGTTAATTGAGGAAGAAAAATACAAGCCATATTACATGCACCGCACTAGTCATTGGTTAGGTTTGGATGTTCATGATGCGGGTGTTTATCAACATGGTGAAGATAAACCGCAGATTTTGCAACCAGGTCAAGTTTTAACAGTGGAACCAGGACTTTATATTGTGCCAGATACTAAACTGGCAGAAGATCAGCCACAAACACACCCTCGCTGGATTGGTATTGGTATTCGGATTGAGGATGATGTATTAGTGACACCTAATGGACATGAGGTGTTAACTGCTGGGGTTCCTAAAGCAGTAGATGAAATGGAACGGTGAAAATAAGCGATCGCTTATTTTCGCAGTCCGAAAGCATCTTGAGTGGGTTTCATCTTAGCGTCAAAATTAATTTTCTAATTTTAAGGGTAAAGTCACTGTGAAAGTCGAACCAACCCCCAATTGAGAAACTACATTAATTTCACCTTGTAAAAGTTTTACTAACCGTAAAACTATTGCTAACCCCAACCCAGTACTGTCGGGAAGGAAAGATTTTTTACCCGAACGAATACGGAAGTAAGGTTCAAATATTTGAGTTTGGTCTTCTGGCGCAATACCAATTCCTGTGTCAATAACTGCGATCGCCCACTTTTTTTCATCCAGCACTTGACACTCTATATTAATATTTCCTGACTCTGTGTAGCGAATGGCATTACTGATAAGATTTGTAATAATCTGTTGCAATTGAAAGCCATCTGTAAATACTTCTTTGGGGGCGCGTTCACAATCAATGGTGATTTGTAATTTTTTATCAACAGTTAAAGGTTCTAACATTTCACACACATTTATCACTATTTCAGGCACATCAGTCAGCGCTGGATGAAGTTTGATTTGTCCTGCTTCATACCTTGATAGTTCTAGTACATCATTGATCAAGCGGAGTAATTGTCTGCCGTTGCGTAATACACGCTCAATATGTTCTACATTATTGATGGAGGGGTTATTTGTTCCAGTTTTTCGTCGCTGTTGGCGCAAAAACAGATCCGAGTAACCGATAATTGAAGTGAGAGGATGTTTTAAGTCGTGTGCTAGTTGCGAAAGATATTCTTGGTTAGCGTTTATTAAACGAGTCAGTTCTTCATTGTGTAGCGCTAACGATGATTGTAGCTGCTGTAGTTCTCGTAAACGCTCCTCAACATAACTCTTAAAACAACGAGCGATCGCTTCATCAATGACAGCATCAATCAAACGCATGGAGCGAATTACTTCACTTGATGTGCCTTTTAATAAATCTGCTTGTATAGTATCAAAAATTACTGTTCTTAGTAAATGATATTCCCTAGCAATTTCTGCTGGATCAAAACCTTGTTCTGCTCGAATTGCCCCATGCTGAAAACTGGCCACAACTATTGATTGAATATCATTATCTTCAGATTTGGAAAGCACTGTGATCATTGCTTTCAATACATCAGGGATGTGATCTCGTATCGCTGTATAAGATAGTTCATCAGCGCTTTCAATCCGCATATCTTTACGAACCGCAACCACCCATTTGTCTAGGATGATGTTAGTTTTTTCAGCCAGTGATTGACTAAAATCCATTATGTTAAATGCAGCCAAAAAATAGATAAGTAAAGTTCTAGATGAGACTAGTTTAACGAGTGCAGCGACTCTTTACCAAAAAAAATGTTTAGATTCACCTACCAAAAGACTTAGATTTTACCTATTATCAGTAATGTCCACTAAATAAAGCGATTTATAATCAGGTAAAAAAGTATAATAAGCTACTTTTATTTTCAAGATTAATCAGGTAGATTAAGTGCTTTAATGCTGAATTTTTACACGCTACTTAGCGCTCTGTGCAAGGATTTTACTCTACAGTATAACTAAAATCATAAGTTTTAGTTATTACTAAAAATTACTGATAACAATCAGGCCGAACGTTCGCTTCGCTTGGCTGTCACAAAACGCTCATGTGAGTGGTGGTTCCCGTTCGATGGAGCGGTTTCAACACACTGCTAATTTGTTGACGGGTGCAGACTTGAGGCAGCGCGTTGGGAGGCTCTGCCGACTTGAAGCGACTGCCGTGTCGCCATCAACGTCGGTCTGTAATTGATTTTTTTTGCACAATCTTTAAATTGCTGACTCTAATAATTGTCTGTCTCGCCCTTCTTTGCTTCCCCAATATTAGACCTGAATCGTTACTTTTCTTTCTACCTATGTTGTGGTTTTAAGGAATCTATGACTAAATTATTTCAGGAGCATTTAATCATTAAAGATACCTCATTACCTATCAGTACATACAGCAAAGTTATGCCCCGTACTGGATTTTTAGAAATTGAAAATTTAGTCAGGTCTTATCCGACACTAGATAAAGATAATTTTGTTGTTTTAGATGATGTGAATCTTACGATTGATGAAGATGAGTATATTTCTGTAATTGGTCACTCAGTTTGTGGGAAATCAACACTTTTGAAGATTATCGCTGGTTTAGAAAAAGCAACTTCTGGCTCAGTGAGGCTAGATGGCAAAGAAATTAGCAAACCAGGAGCAGAGAGAATGATGATCTTTCAAAATTATTCGCTACTACCGTGGTTAACCGTGCAGGAAAATATTCGTCTAGCCGTAGATGAAGTGTTAAAAAATGCTAATCGTGCTGAAAAAATTAGCATTGTGAACGAACATTTGGCAATGGTAAACTTAACGGCGGCAGCTGACAAATATCCTGATGAAATTTCTGGAGGTATGAAACAGCGGGTAGGTATTGCCAGGGCTTTGACAATTCGCCTAAAGATGCTATTAATGGATGAACCTTTTGGGGCACTAGATGCACTAACCAGGGGCAAATTGCAGCGGCAAGTCTTGGATATTTGGGAAAATCATTGTCAAGCAGTTATGATGATTACCCATGATGTAGATGAGGCAATTTATATGTCCGATCGCATCGTCTTGATGACCAATGGGCCAGCTGCTACGATAGGGAAGATCATAAAAGTTTCTTTTGAGCATCCGCGCGATCGCTCGGCGATGCGAAACTCGAAAGAATATTTTGAAATCCGCAACCATGCTCTTAATTTCTTAGATCGATATTTTACTCAAGACGAGTAAAGTAGATAATCACCTTCTGTTAGTGGGTAGCCTAATTCAAATTTATGAAAGCTAGATTTGGAGCGGAGGAACCAATGTTTGGGGCTAATCATCCGAGAGACACCTTCCAGTCTTAGCCCGTCAGCTAACTCCGTAGGCAATGGAAGGAACCCCCAAAAATTTGGCTGTCTGTCACCAGCTGTTATTGGGGTTTCCTCTACCGAACTTTAGATTTTATTCTTAGTCATTGGTCAAAAAAGCTAAAGACGAATGACAAAGGACAAAATTTAAAATTGGTTGCCCTGCTTCTCATTAGTAATTCATTTCATTGGAGAGAAGTAAAAGCTGTGAAAATTAAGCCAATGTTAGCTCGCTTGCAAAGCGCCATCGGTCGAGAAGACTTAATTGAGCAAATGGTATTAGTACCAGAGCCAAAAAAATCTTTTCCTAAAAAAGCTCAAAGACCATCAACTAACTTAATCGTAGGCTATGACGCTTCACCCAACAGCCACACAGCCTTAGATATTGCCTTTTGGATTGCTCACCAAACGCGTTTAGCTACTAATACCCAAGTCACAGTTCAAGTCGTTTATGTAGTAGAAGAAAGTAGCAGTAGTCAGTATCCAAATATCTTGAGTTTGCCGATAAATCAACCTACATTAGAGTGTTCAGTTAGCGACATATCAAAATCTGTGACATTAGTATTAACTCAGCCAAAACTGCACACATCCATTACACCTATTCAACAAGCAGATACAATTCTCTGGCAAGCACGAAGTTTAGCTGAAGAATGGCAAGGTTCTTTTAAATCTCATCTGCGGTTTGGCTGTATTAGTACAGAACTTAAAAAAGTTGTTGAATTAGAAACCGCTGATATTTTGTTTTTAGGTTGTAAATCTATCAATCATCCCATGATTCAAGCACTAGGTTCTAATTTTCCCTGTGCTGTCTTGGGTATCCCCAATTGTATTGATGAATAATTACTGTTTGAAATAGCAGCGTTTTTTATTTAATTCAAATAAAAAACAAGTCACCTACTAATTAGGTGACTTTTTCGCTACTCCGCCATTAAGGGGCTTCTAACTAAAAAAATATCCCATCGCTTTGAGGAGCAGGGGAAGGAGAATCTAATAATTATCTTCACTCTCAAAATTGGATAATTTATCTTCTGGAATTCCCTAAACAATTCGCAATGCTTCGACTGGTTTTGACTTTTCCTGTCAGAGATGCCACGTGTAGTAATAGCCGTAGGTTGGGTTAAATAATTCGTAATTCGTAATTATCTAACCCAACCTACAATTTTTTTACAACATTTAAGGCTAGATAAGCTAATCTGCCTTTAACTTGCATAATCCTTTGCCTCAGAAAGACGCGGAGACGCGGGGATGCAATTTGAATGATTATTAGCTTATGCCAGTAGGTTGTTGAGCGAAGTCGAAACAGCCAATGCTCAGCAACTATTCACAATTACATTTAGGTAGGGGGATTTAGACCCCTGCAAGTTGGGGTTTTAAACCGCTTTGAGCAAGGATAATTTGGTTTGTACGTATAGCACGCTTTGATTTTTATGGAAAACTGGCAAGCATTTCTCAGTATGATCGTATTTGTAAGTGTCATCATTCTCATCATGACGGAATGGGTGCATCTTACTATCGCTGCTTTATTAGGAGCATTAATATTAGTTTTTACTAATGTTATGACTTTACAGGAAGCTGTTGGTTACATTGGTAATAGTCATGGAACATTGGGTTTATTTTTTGGAGTTATGGTATTGGTACGAGCATTTGAGCCTACCAAAATATTTGATTATTTAGCAACTCAAATCGTACTCATAGCTAAAGGAGAAGGTAAGCGTTTATTGCTGGGTATTGTTGCTATTGTCACCCCGATTTGTGCAGTCTTACCAAATGCCACAACAGTAATGTTATTAGCACCATTAATTCCACCAATGGCGCAGGAAGTCGGCATAAATTTTGTCCCTTTACTGATTTTAATGGTGTTGGTGGCTAACAGTGCGGGACTATTGACATTAGTTGGCGACCCAGCAACCTTTATTGTTGGTGATGCTATAAATATCAGCTTTACAGATTATTTGTGGAAACTAAGTTTAGGAGGAGCGATCGCAGTTGCCACAATTATTCTCATATTACCATTTTTATTTCGCAAAATTTGGCGTACAAGGTTAGAGAATCTCGACGAATTACCACACCCACAAATTAATCACCCGCGAGTTTTAATTTTAGGAGCAGTAATTGTAGTTTTTGTATTAGTATTTTTTGTGATTGGAGAATCTCTACCAATTCCAATCTCACCTGCTGCTGTAGCTTTACTAGGAGCTACTTTAGCTTTGCTTTTATCTCACCATAGCCGCATTGATTCAGTTAATAATATCTTGCGGGATGTTGATTGGAGTACATTAATCTTTTTTATGAGTATATTTGTATTAATTGGAGGGCTAGAAAAGACTGGTATTATTAAAAGCCTCTCAGGAGTACTCGCATTTATATTGGGGAAAAATATTGTACTAGGTTCGATGGTTTTATTATTTACTGTAGGCATATTATCTAGTGTTGTTCCCAATATTCCTTTAGTGGTGGCAATGGTGCCCTTGCTTAAACAGTACATTGTCAATGTTGGATTAGCACCCGCAGAAGTTCTCGCACCCAACTTTCCCGGAGAGTTTCCTCCAGAAGTATTACCACTGTTTTACGCTATGATGTTTGGCGCAACTTTAGGAGGCAATGGCACACTAGTAGGAGCATCATCTAACATCGTAGCTGCTGGGATATCTGAGCAGCACGGACGCCGTATCTCGTTTAAAACTTTTCTTCACTACGGTATCCCAGTAATGTTAGTGCAACTTGTAACCTCAGCATTGTATGTATTGGTTCGGTTTTTGCTCTGAGTTAGCAGGAAGATGGCTTTTGATTGATGTTATACATTATAGCATTTTATATTCATTTTTTGCAGAAGAGTAAGATTGTCTCTTGTATCAAAAGTATGTACCTAATAGAGTAATATCTACACTCCAGATATGGTACAACAACATGTAAGAGCGATCGCACATTCTACCTAAAAAGGATTAAATGTATGAACCCGGCTGAAGAATACATCAATAATTGGCAAGAACCAGGAGGACAAGCAGGGATAGATCAAGATATAAATAAATCTAATTTTAGTAACTCTAATATTAACGAAATTAATAACTTGGATAAAGTTAGAGATATTCTTATTGGCAATCAGATGCGTGAGGTCGAAAAAAGGTTTACGCGCTTAGAAGAACAGCTAATTAAAGAATATACTAACGTGCGCGATGAGACAAGAAAACGTTTAGATGTGATAGAAAACTATATTAAACAAGAAGTTAATTCTGTAACTGAGCGGTTGAAGAAAGAGCAAGTAGAGCGTGATGTGGCGGTAAAACTACTTGCAGAAGAATATAAAAATTTCTCTTCTAACTTAGAAAATAAATTTACTCAATTTGATGAACAAACTAGTAGTAGTCAGCGGGAGTTGCGCGAGCAGATTCTTAACCAATCTAAAACTTTGCAAGATGACATCCAGCAAAAATATAAGGAAGTTATAGCTTTACTAGAACGAGAAACTCAAGAATTGCATAGAGATAAAACCGACCGTTCTCAACTAGCAGCCTTATTTTCTGAGCTAGCTATTCGATTAAACTCTGATATTAAATTTTAGTGCTATTGCTAGAAAACACTCGATGTCCAGAAATAGTATTTTTTAATTGTTGTCAACAATACTGTTTGCTGAAATATCAGATAATTTACTGCGTTGAGATTAAAAAATAAGGCCTTATTTTTTAATGTAGAATCAATTTCTTTTCCTTTCTTTTTCTATTTTGACAGCAGAATGTAAGTGAATATTAATTATGAATTGGGGAATTTTCATCATGAATAATAATTCCCAGAATGAAATAGAAAACAAATCTTCTAAAACTATCAAAAATAAAAACCAGATCTCAGAATTGTCCTCTGATAATAGTGAATTGAGTGAACTTCGTAGCTTGCTTCTGGGTCTGGAACCGAGCAAAGTCAAAAAACTCTATGAACGATTAGATAACCCTCAAATTCAATCAGAAGATATCAGTCGTCTACTTCCAGAAGCTGTTATCTTGCGGTCAAAGCAAGATAAACAACTGAGTGAGGCAATAGTATCGACTCTGGAAGAAGCTATTCAAGCATCTGTAAAACAAGACGAAAATGTACTATCTGAGGCGTTTTTTCCAATCATTGGGCCCGCTGCCCGCAAGGCGATTTCTGCGTCTCTAGATGAGATGATGCAATCACTTAATCAAACCTTGGAACATAGTTTATCACCAGAAAGTATTAAATGGAGATTAGAAGCTCAACGCACAGGAAAATCATTTGCTGAAATTATACTGTTACGCACACTAGTCTACAGAGTAGAACAAGCATTTCTCATTCATAAGAAAACTGGGTTACTACTACAACATCATGTAGCGACTCAAGTAGGTACTCAAGACCCAGCTTTAGTTTCAGCGATGTTAACGGCTATTCAAGATTTCGTTCAAGACTCTTTTGGAGTAGAAAAAACCGATGTATTACAAAGTTTGCAATTTGGAGAGTTAACAATTTGGATTGAAGAAGGGCCACATGCGCTAATAGCGGGTATTATTCGAGGGAAGCCTCCCCAAGAATTAAAGTTGTTATTTCAAGATGTAATTGAAAAAATTCATCTCCATCTAAGCCAAGAAATCAAAGATTTTACAGGAGAGACACAGCCATTTGAGGCTAGCAAGCATTATTTGCAAGATTGTTTGACAATCCAGTATAAATCTCCGCCTAAAAAAAATTATACTTATGCATGGGCTTTTTTAGGTGCGATCGCGATCGCGATCGGCACCTGGGGCTTTTTCACTATCAGAGAACAACTACGCTGGTCAGCTTATCTTACAAAACTTAACTCCCAGCCAGGAATTATTGTGACTAACACCAAACACCAAAGTGGAAAATATTTTATTTATGGAATGCGTGACCCTTTAGCAATAAATCCTAATACTTTGACTCAACAGGCTAATCTCAACCCTAAAACGGTTGTTGGTCAGTGGAAACCTTATGTTTCATTAGAACCACAGTTTATTACTATAAGGGCTAAAGAATTACTCCAACCACCAAAAACTGTATCACTACAAGTTGATAGTAGTGGCATTCTTCACGCCACAGGACATGCACCTCATCAATGGCTTATCCAAGCCAAAAAATCATGGCGCTTTATTCCAGGAGTAACTCAATTTCAAGATAAAAATCTTGAAGAAACCGAACTAAGAGAACTGAAGTTATATAAACAGCAAATTGAACAACAGTTAATATTTTTCTTAGAAGGAACAATAGAATTTTTACCTAGTGAATCTGATAAGCTACCTGATTTAGTTCTCACAATCAAAAAAATCTTGAATACGGCTAAATTATTGGGCAAAGATGTGCATATTCAAATTAGGGGGCACACTAATGAAAATGGAGAAGCACAACAAAATCTGTTACTTAGCTTGGCTCGTGCTAATAAAATCTTATCTTATTTAAAATCTCAAGGAATTAATACAAGCAAATTCAAAATTATCGGTCTTAGTTCTAGTCTATCTCTACAGCCAAAATTGGCTCCAGCAAATATAAAAATTGCTCGCCGAGTGTCTTTCAAGGTATTTATTGACAATACTCAACATTAAAGCAGTTTTAATTTATGCTACAGAAAAAAATCTGTATGGTAGGTGCATTTGCCGCAGGTAAAACAAGTTTGGTAACACGATTTGTAAGCAGTATTTTTTCCGAAAACTATCATACTACAGTAGGCGTAAAAATTGATAAGAAAGTAGTAGAGATTCAAGACAAGCAGTTGAATTTTATCCTTTGGGATCTCTACGGAGAGGACGAGTTTCAAAAGTTACGAATATCTTACTTGCGGGGATCATCGGGTTATTTATTAGTAGTGGATGGCACTCGAAATAATACACTAGAAAAAGCTATCAGCTTACAAAATCGAGTAGAAGAATCGATTGGGCAAGTTCCTTTTATTTTGATACTAAATAAATCGGATTTAATAGATGAATGGGAAATAGACACTACTCAAATTAGTAAAATTGAACAGAAAGGTTGGACGGTAATGAAAACCAGTGCTAAAAATGGTTTTGGGGTAGAAGAAGTTTTTCAAAATCTTGCCCAAAAAATCTTAGAAGAATAAATAATTACTCTCATTCATTATTAAGTTATTATTGACTTTTACTCTAAATTAATACATAGAGATGCAGAATGATGCTTACTCACAAAACAGATGTTATTATTTTAATAAATAACCTTAAAAGACATGAGTGATTCTATTACAGCAGATCTTTTTTCAGCCTTGAATATTTTAGTGTTAGAACGGCTAGATTTTGGTTTATTTCAAATTGATGGTAATGTTCCAAATTGGGTAGAACAATTTTGTTCTCAAAAATTTACAACAGGAATGGAGATATTAATCCCACAAAAAAACTTTAGTTTTTTAGAAAACTTTTTAATTGATGCCGAAGAATTTTGGCAGAGAAATAGTGATTCTAAACTCACTTCAGGAATATGGACTGATCAGGATATAAATAATACAGAATACCACTTTGAAGCTGTAGCAATTTCTGTAAATAATAGAAAATTTTTATTAATTGAGACTTTAGATGAGAAATATCATGAGAAGCAATACATAATTCAAAAAGCTAGAGAAAATCAACTAATTTATCAGCAATGGTTAAAAGATAATCAAAAAAAAGATATATTAATCCATTGTATTATTCATGATATGGCAGGTCAATTAAGTGGTATGAATGGCTGTTTTGCTCTACTAGAGTTTGAAAATTTAACACCTAAAGGAAAAGAACGTTTAGAAATTGGTAAAAAGCAGTCTCTCCAACAAGAGATATTAATTGGAGAAATCTTAGACGCATTTTCAGCAGAAATTCAATCTTTAGAAAGCTTTACATTTGATATTGATAAAGCGCCAGATATTTTAAATTCTATTCAAGATGTGATTACACTTTCAAAACCTTCTTTTATACTCAACAATATACGATTACAGCTAGCTAACAATACTGATATAAATGCAGATTGGAAAGTAGTTGGCGAACAATCGCGTTTGAATCGAGTCATTTTTAATTTAGTAGAAAACGCTTTGCGATATAGTCCACAAAACTCTACTGTGATAATTAGCTTGCAATCAGATTTAGAATCTATTCTTGTAAATGTAGATGATCAGGGAGTTGGTATACAGCCAGAGATGGTAGAAAATTTATTTAATAAGTTTTCTCAAGGAAAATATAAATCAGGTAAATCAGGGCTTGGCCTGTATTTCTGCCGTATTACAGTCGAACGCTGGGGAGGTAAGATTGGTTATTCACCTAAACCTGAAGGCGGTTCTCGATTTTGGTTTCGTTTATTAAGACCAGAACTAAGAAGAAGCTAGTAATTAAGCTAAAAAACATCTAAATTACATAATCAAATTAAATAAAACTCTTGTGGGGTGGGCATCTTGCCCGCCCTAATTATGCAAGTTATATGTGGAACAGCTTACCAGTTTTGATTTTTCAATTAATGGTTTCTTTTCGACTTACTAAAGTAGCACTGAGTTGTAAGTAATGAGTAGAAATTCACACTCAATACCGACAATTCAGCACTACTAAAAATTAATATCTGATGATATGCAGCACATCACGTAGGACGCTAAAACCAGCTAAATCCCATAGTAAATAGGCAAGAAATCCAATAGCAGCTAAGCGACCATTCCAAAGTTCTGCTTGGGGAGTCCACCCAAACAAAAATGCATTACGATCTACGCCGTTATAAGCGTTAGCGACTGGTGGTAAATCTGTAGAGGAACGAGTTTCTCGAGTTTCCATTTTTTCTCTCCAAATTTTTAACTTTTGAATCTAGTAACCAATCAAGTGAAGTACATCACGTAGGACGCTAAAACCAGCTAAATCCCATAGTAAATAGGCAAGAAATCCAATAGCAGCTAAGCGACCGTTCCAAAGTTCTGCTTGAGGATTAAGACCGAAGATAAAGGCATTACGATCTATGCCGTTATAAGCGTTAGCAACTGTTGGTAAATCAGTGGAAGGACGAGTTTCACGAGTTTCCATTTTTCTTACCCTAAATAATTTGTTTGCTAACTTTAATGTAGCTATTAGTAACTAAGATGCTTTCCGTCTGTGGGTACAAACTCTAAACACTTTTTGCAACAGACAAATCCACCTTAAGATGGTGACAAAAAAATAATTATAAATAAATGTAAAGCGAGATTAGCTGAAATACTATTGAAGCAAAATAAATTGTTATTACTAAGCGATTAAAAACTCCACACAACAGTTAGACTATCTTTGCTCTCTGATTTGACAACGCGTGTCAATCTCAGCAAAATTCCACCAATTGTTTGCAAAAGTTCTATCTTTCGTTGGAGCAGTTTTCAAACTTTGGAGAGATGCTCAAAGTACCTAAATTCCAGGATTCTGAACAAATGAGTTAGGTATTGCCATAAATACAAGTGTAAATACTAAAATTTGCTTCTCATGAATCCCTAAATCCCCCAAATTATAAGCTTACAAGAAGGAAATACAATGTTTCAAAGTATGGAAATCATGCTGGGACTCTATAAGCCGCCGTTATGGCTGGCACAGGCCTCGGCAGATACCTTAGACATTACACCAACACAGGCATCTGCTCTCGCTACAGGGCCGCGCTTTTTTGTTGCTCTAATCTCTGGTGTGATTCTAGCTTTCGCTTTTCAATTAGTGCTAACAAACCTCTCCATTGCAGCGGGTATTTCCTATCTAGGGCGTTCATCCGACTCGGATTCAGGTGATGGGGAAGCCGAAAGTCTCGGTGGTACTATTCGTAAAGTTGGCACTGCACTGGGGATGTGGACGCTGGTCACGGTAACGATCGCCCTATTAATTGCTAGTTTCCTGGCAGTAAAATTAAGCCTAGTGATCCTAGACCCCAGAATAGGAGCAATTCTCGGTTTGGTGATTTGGGGTGCTTACTTCTTATTACTCGTTTGGGCAAGTTCCACGACTGTAAGTTCTTTGGTAAGTTCGGTTGTCCACAGTGCTAACTCTGGTTTTCAGGCGATTATGGGTACAGCCACCGCTGCATTTGGGGCAAAAGCCATAAATCAGCAAGTCGTCTCCACTGCTGAAGCCGCTGCTGCCGCTGTGCGTCGAGAACTAGGAAGTGCAATCGACCCCATGAGTATCCGCGAGAATATTGAAGATTACCTAGAAAAGTTACGTCCCCCAGAATTGGATGTAGCCAAAATTCGCGGTGACTTTGAAAACTTACTCAATGATCCACAACTAAAAGCGATCGCCGGTAGCCCAGATCTGCGTAACATCGACCGCCAGAAATTTATCGATTTAGTCAGCAGTCGCACCGACCTTTCCAAACGAGATGTCAACCGCATTGCGGATACATTATATAAAGTGTGGCAGCAGGTAGTCAGTCAACAACCTGCTCAAGACCGCATTGGTGAGTTAGTTGACTATCTCAAATCACTGCCAGCCGGACAAACTAAAACAGACGAACTCAACGCCAAACTAGACCGATTAGTGGCTGAAATGCGGGGCACAAAACAACAGACAAAGGAAGCAACTGTTGGCCCAATTCAAAGCACACTCCAACAAGGATTATCTGCCCTAACTGGAATTGTTTTGGGACGTACAGACTTGACCGATTTGGATGTCGAAAAAATATTGCGATCGCTTTCTAGCGCCAAAGATAAAGCCACTGCCCAAGCAGATAAGCTGGGTTTACCCACACCCTCACAACCATACAGCCCAATTCGCGCCGATGTTGAAAATTACCTATCTAACACCTATGCTTGGCAACTGAGTCAAGAAAAAATTGCCGAAGAATTTCGTGATGTTATTTACGACCCAGCCGCTGACCCTGGAATAGTACGCCGGGAACTGGAGAGATTATCTCGTAACGATTTTGTCAATATTCTCCAACAGCGGGGACTGCTTACTCAAGCTCAAATTCAGCGCATTGCTAATCGCTTAGAGGTTGTGCGTCAATCGGTACTAGTAGTAGTTACTGCTGCCGAAGAAAAAGAGATAGTGCAAGACTTGCAACGCGCAATGGGTAGTTATTTACTCGTGAGTGCCAAATCAGATTTGACACCAGAAGGCATTGAACGCGATTTCAAACCCTTGCTAAAAGACCCAGACGCAGATCATGAAACCTTGTCGCGACGCCTAGCGATTGTTGACCGTCAGGGAATGCGGCAAATCTTACTAGAACGCAATGATATCCAGCCAGAAGAAGTAGACAGCATTCTCGATGAGTTGGAAAAACAGCGCGATCGCGTTTTAGTTGAATCTCAAGGACTGGCAGAACAGGCAAAATATCAAGCAGAAAGCCTGTGGTTGAATGTAGAATCATATCTGCGTAATACTGGCAAAGACGAATTAAATCCCTATGCCATCCGCGCCGACCTCAAAAGATTGCTGGAAGATCCTCAAGCCGGGATGGCGGCACTGAGAGCGCGAGTGTCTCGTTTTGACCGCGACACCTTAGTAAAACTGCTGATTCAGCGACAAGATTTGAGTGAAGACCAAGCAAATCAAATCATCAACACCGTAGAAGAATCGTGGCATAACGTCCGCCAGACACCCCAAATTGTTGCAGACAAAGCCAAAGAGCAATACGATTCTGTAACAACTGCGATCGCCGATTACCTCCGCAATACTGGTAAAACAGAATTGAACCCTGAAGGTATTCAACGGGATTTAAATACACTGTTTCAAAATCCCAAAGAGGGAGCTGTTGCACTCCGCCGTAGGTTGTCGCAAATCGATAGAGATACTCTAGTAAAATTACTGAGTCAGCGACAAGATTTGAGTGAAGAACAAGTCAACGAAACTATTGACTCTGTACAAAACTCAATTCGTAACATCGTTAACGCACCGCGCCGCCTAGCCAGCCGCACACAGCAAAGAGCAGAGACATTCAAAGCTTATCTAGAAGAGTATCTGCGGCAGACTGGCAAAGAAGAACTAAATCCAGAAGGTATCAAACGTGACTTGCAACTTTTATTACATGACCCACGAGTGGGAGTAGAAAGTTTTAGCGATCGCCTATCTCATTTTGACCGCTCTACCATTATCGCCCTGTTAAAGATTCGGGAAGACATGACCGATGCAGAAGCAGCGCAAATTGCAGACAATATCGTCTCAGCGAGGGATCAAGTAGTCGAGCAAGTGCGGAGCATTCAACGGGGCATCCAAGACGTAATTGATGGGATCTTTGCTCGCATTCGTTACTATCTCAACTCTCTAGATCGTCCAGAACTCAACTATGACAGCATCAAGCGTGACGTTCGGACATTATTTGAAGATCCGCAAGCTGGGTTTGAGGCATTACGCGATCGTTTATCTTCCTTCAACCGCGAAACCTTAGTAGCAATCATGAGTTCCCGTGAGGACATCTCCGAAGCAGACGCCAACCGCATCATCGACCAAATCGAACGCGGACGTAACTCAGTCCTACACCGGGCAGAACGCCTACAACATGAAGCACAACGTCGCCTAGAAAAAGTGAAACTCCAAGCACAACGCCAAGCAGAAGAAACTCGCAAAGCCGCAGCCACAGCCGCCTGGTGGTTATTCACCACAGCCGTTATCTCCGCCATCTTCGCCGCATTAGGAGGAGCAGTTGCTGTAGTTCTAGTGTAGGTGAGCAAATTATCTCCGCTATGGCTTTTCAACCTCTGAAATATTTCAGAGGTTTTTTATTTTAGCTAAATTCACTAATACCATTTACGCCTAATGTGAATTAAAAACTTTAATTTTGTAGGGTGCGACCAGGCTAAAATGATGTAATAAGTTTTCTTGTGGGGTGGGCTGTAAAGCCATTGGTGTTAAGCTAAAAAACATCTAAATTACATAATCAAATTAAATAAAACTCTTGTGGGGTGGGCATCTTGCCCGCCCTAATTATGCAAGTTATATATGGAACAGCTTAACTTAAGCTAGAAATATCTTCGGTGTTGGCTTCCTCACCCGCCAAGAAATAAATTTCTTGGCTAATAGCTCAAGTCTACTGAAGTAGACTCAAAATCTTGGGGGATATTCAGTCATCTTGAGATGACTTTTGCTATTAGCAAGGAACTTCAGTTTCTTGCGGGACATCGGTTCTACGTTAACTTGACAACAATCGCCACGGACGGGCGAGACGCCCATCCCACAAAAGTTCTTTATAAATAATTGTGTCCACCTACTTATTGCACTTTCAGAGAATCTGAAATGAGTGAACAACCTGGAGATTTCGGGTTAGGATTTTTGAGAAACGCATCCAAGCACTTAGTGTTCTCTTGTATTACTTGGCGCTCTGCTGCTGATAAGGGCGTGTTTGTTTTTTCACTGAATTCTACAATAGTTTTATAGATATCCGAAGACTCTTTAAATCTCTTTAGTTTGGTATCAAAGCTTGCATCTGCCATAGCAATCGATTCTGCACAACCAAGCAAAGCTTTAGTTGTGGGAAAGGAGACAGCAGATGAACAGTATGACTTCAAAGCTCCTGACCAACCACCGTTGCTCACAAAATTAGATTTGGGGCCATCTTTTTTTGCTTGCATTAATGCTTTTTCCCCAGCCTCTAGTAATTTCGATGCCAGTTTTTTCTCAGATTTACCAGCCCGTTCTCTCTGCATTAGTAATCTATCAACATTACTTAAATCACTTCGATTAATAGTGCGTAGTGGCTCACTTTTACTAGGGCTGACTTGAGATCCAATCGATGGGAGTGGTTGATTGTTTGACGTTGGAGAAGCTTGTTGTTCAAGTGAATTTTGAATACAGGCTGATAACAGAGAAACAAGAATCGCAAATAGAAAAAATCTCATTTTTGAAAAGGAGCTACATATAATGGCCGTAGTCTATACTGACTATCTATTTTGATTGTTCCTACAATGCCATCTCTTAATCGCCGATTGTACAAATACTTGCGATCGCATCTCCCCCTTGCCCCCCTGCCTCTTCCCAGTCCCCTAATTCCAATCCTGTTCCTCTTTCTTCCCACGACTTTTGTAAATGCCTCCCACGTTATGCAGTTGGCGAGTTTTTTCAAATAGTTCCGCCTCGCTCAAACCCCACTGCTGCAAGACTTTATCTAAATCTTGTTGGATGTCTCTGGCCCCTGGAAAGCCTTGATAACGAGTCCGCAGTCTAGCCAATTCTGCCAAATTGTAGTCCGTCGCCTCTTGAGCGAGTAAAATATCAATAAGAGGGCGATCGCGATTGTAGAGTGGATGTTGTTGGTCTTTGCTTGCGTTTGCGTCTGCCATAATGAGTATCGGGTGCTGAAACAGCAAGTTTTAAGTGTTAAGTGTAGCCCACAGCAAAGGACAAAAAACATTAAACACTGAAAACCTAAATGTTATTTTTATTACTTTTCATCAATGGTAAACTCTAGTTAGGGTACTGCCACTTAAATTCCTCAAAACCCTACTCAGCAATCAAAACTCTCAAGACGGCAACCACACCTGAGCGAATACGGCTCTCACCACTGCCAAACAAGTTTAAATAAAGATACATTGTCATTAAGAAAATACAAGAAACTTTAGATGAGGGTGAATTTTATCTCACCCAAAGTCCAAGCAGCAAGGGAGCAAGAACCCGCTATGTTTGAACACTTCACTTCCGAAGCCATTAGAGTAATTATGCTAGCTCAGGAGGAAGCCCGTCGCCTGGGACACAATTTTGTAGGAACTGAGCAAATTCTCCTGGGTTTAATGGGAGAAGGAACTGGGGTTGCTGCTAAAGTGCTGAGTGAATTGGGCGTTACTCTCAAAGATGCACGCCGCGAGGTAGAAAAAATCATTGGTAGAGGTTCTGGCTTCGTACCGCCAGAAATTCCTTTTACCCCCAAGGTAAAAAGCCTCTTTGAGCAATCGTTTAAGGAAGCCCATAGTCTTGGACAGAATTACATTAACACTGAACACTTACTCTTAGGATTAACAGAGGCTGGCGAAGGTGTCGCAGCTAAGGTACTACAAAATTTGGGTGTTGATCTAAAAAGCGTCCGTAGCGCCATAGTTCGCCGTTTGGGCGATGACGCAACTGTTTTGGCTGGTGGTGGTAGTCAAAAGCGCTCCCAAACGCTGAGTATTGAAGAATTTGGCAGAAATCTTACCAAATTAGCCCAACAAGGCAAGATTGACCCAGTAGTCGGCCGCCAAAAGGAAATCGAGCGTGCCATCCAAGTTCTCGGCCGCCGCACTAAGAATAACCCAGTGTTGATTGGGGAACCAGGAGTTGGTAAAACAGCGATCGCTGAAGGTTTAGCTCAACGTATTATCAACCAAGATGTCCCCGAAGTTCTCCAAGATAAGCAAGTCATCAGCCTGGATATGGGTTTATTGGTGGCTGGAACTCGTTTCCGGGGCGATTTTGAAGAACGCCTCAAGAAAATCATGGATGAACTACGCTCTGTGAGCAATGTCATCCTGGTAATTGACGAAATTCATACGCTGGTTGGCGCTGGTGGTACAGAAGGCGGCTTAGATGCAGCCAATATCCTCAAACCAGCCTTGGCGCGGGGTGAACTGCAATGTATCGGCGCTACCACCCTTGATGAGTACCGTCAGCATATCGAGCGTGATGCTGCCCTAGAGAGACGTTTCCAACCCATCATCGTTGGAGAACCATCGGTTGACGAAACCATCGAAATCCTTTACGGCTTGCGCGGGGCTTACGAGCAGCACCACAGAGTTACCATCTCTGATGCAGCGCTGGTAGCAGCAGCACAATTATCAGACCGCTATATTAGCGATCGCTTTTTGCCAGACAAGGCCATAGACTTGATTGATGAAGCTGGTTCTCGCGTGCGTCTGCGGAACTCCAA
This sequence comes from Desmonostoc vinosum, assembly GCF_059505385.1. Lineage (NCBI taxonomy): Bacteria > Bacillati > Cyanobacteriota > Cyanophyceae > Nostocales > Nostocaceae > Desmonostoc > Desmonostoc vinosum. The sequence continues at coordinate 11,817 of NZ_JCACKM010000052.1, read as the reverse complement.
CTTATCAACTGATAGAGAACTCAAGCGTGAACTCATCACCGTTACCAAAGCCAAGCAAGAAGCAGTTAGAACCCAGGATTTTGACAAAGCCGGGAAACTGCGTGACCAAGAGTTGGAAATTCAACAAAAACTCCAAGCTGGTTTACAAAGCGACGACAAACCCGCCAATGCCAACATCGTTGACGAGGAAGACATCGCCCAAATCGTTGCCTCTTGGACTGGTGTACCAGTTAACAAGCTCACCGAATCCGAGTCAGAGTTACTTCTACATCTAGAAGATACCCTTCATCAACGGCTCATCGGCCAAGAACAAGCAGTTACAGCCGTATCTCGCGCCATCCGTCGCGCCCGCGTCGGATTAAAGAGTCCTAATCGCCCTATTGCTAGCTTTATCTTCTCTGGGCCTACAGGAGTCGGTAAAACAGAATTAGCCAAAGCACTGGCCGCTTACTTCTTCGGTTCCCAAGAAGCAATGATCCGCTTAGACATGTCCGAATACATGGAAAGCCACACCGTTTCTAAGTTAATTGGTTCGCCCCCTGGTTACGTAGGATACGACGAAGGCGGACAATTAACCGAAGCTGTGCGACGCAAACCTTACACAGTGTTGCTATTCGACGAAATCGAAAAAGCGCACCCCGATGTATTCAACATGCTGCTGCAAATCTTAGATGACGGACATCTCACCGATGCCAAAGGCCGCAAAGTGGACTTCAAGAACACACTCATAATCTTGACTTCCAACATCGGCTCTAAGGTAATTGAAAAAGGTGGCAGTGGTCTAGGCTTTGAGTTCGACACACAAGCCGAAGCCAATTACAACCGCATCCGCACCTTGGTAAATGAGGAATTAAAAGCCTACTTCCGTCCTGAATTCCTCAACCGTGTTGACGAGATTATCGTCTTCACCCAGCTTTCCAAGGATGAAGTCAAGCAAATCGCTGAGATTATGCTCCGCGATGTCTCTAGCCGCCTCACTGAAAAAGGAATTGCCCTAGAAGTTACCGAAAGCTTCAAAGAGCGTGTAGTACAAGAAGGTTACAACCCAAGCTATGGGGCCAGACCATTACGCCGGGCAATCATGCGCCTCTTGGAGGATTCTCTAGCTGAAGCACTCCTATCTGGTGAAATTATAGATGGAGACACCGCGATCGTTGACGTTGACGATGACGGGCAAGTGAGAGTACGCAAGTCCGAAAAACGAGAGTTGCTATTAGCAAACGTTAGTTAATATTTATACCAAATAGCTTTTGCAGTAGTGTCTAAATATTACCTAGCTTCATACCTCAGGTAGAGCGCAAATCAAGGTACATCCGGCAAATTATGAAAGTGAAATGGTATTAACTCATTTTCCCCTAGTATTTCTACTAGGGGATTTTTTATGCAATATTTGGGGATTGGGGAATGGGGACTGGGGATTGGGCTTCTCCTGTCGGAGACGCTCCGCGAACGACTTCGCTCAGCCCACGGGGAATTGGTTCTTCTCCGCGTCCCCGCGTCCCCGCGTCCCCGCGTCCCCCTATCTCCCCCATCCCCTGGTCACTGAGCGAAGTCGAAGTGCATCCCCACTCCCTACTCCCTATTTTCCAGATCATTAATCCACTTAGAAGTATTTATCACCTTACTAATAAAAGTATCTTGAGCAACTAAAATTGCTCTGTGAAGTTCTTCATCAGTGGCAGCACCTGCATCATTTTTAAAAGCGAGAGTTCCTGTTGCATCAGCAAGAAACTCTACAGCAAAACCCAGGTGGGAGGCTTGTCTAGCTGTAGTATCACAACACATCTGAGTCATATATCCAGATATCACTACAGTATCAATTCCTTGATCTCTCAACCAATTTTCTAACTCTGTGCCTGTAAAGCTACCAGGCAAATTTTTCTCAATCAGCAGATCATATGGATATTTAGCAATCTCAGGATGTAGTTCCCATGCTTGACTACCTTTTTTAAAAATAGGTGAATCTTCTGATGGTTGTGTATGCCTAACAACAATAACAGGAATACCTTGCTCACGAGCAATATTCATTACTTGCAGAATATTATCTAGGCTTCCTGATGGATAGGTAACTGGTAATTTACCAGTGAAATACTCATTTTGTACATCGATAACTAGTAAGGCTCGTTTCATAAGACAGAATCGAAAATATTACTGTATTTAATAATACAAGCAAAAATATTCTACAAATTCCTGCTTAATGTAAGTGGTATTCATTCTCATACTCAATTTTGCCGTAATCTAGTTTTACGATCCGGTCTGCTAGATGAAAATAGCGATCGTCATGACTAATCACGATCGCCGTTTTACCCTGCTCCCGTAATTCCGGTAATAATTGAGTATAAAATACTTCTTTAAATACTGGATCTTGATCGGCTGCCCACTCATCAAATAAATAAATTGGTCGGTCTTCTAAATACGCTGTGAGTAGCGCCAATCGTTTACGCTGTCCTTGGGATAAAGCAGTAGTAGAAAGTTGTCCGTTCTCAACTTTCACTTTATGGTCGAGTTGCAGTCGTTTGAGGTATTTTTGGACTTGAATTTCTACCCCAGTATTTTCTGAGCCTAAAAGTTCTTCAAATAAATAAAAATCAGAAAATACCACAGAAAAATGTTGGCGATACCACTCTCGATTTTGTTCACTAATTAGCTCTCTATCCAATAAAATTTCCCCATTTTCTGGAATATAAAGTCCGGTAATCAGTTTAGCTAATGTAGATTTACCGCTGCCGTTACCACCAACAATAAATATGATTTCTTGAGGATATAATGTTAAATTAATGGGGCCAATTACAAAGCTGCTATCTTCTTTATCTGTATGATAAGTGTGGGTAACACCCTTAAGTTGTAAGCTGTACCAATGCGATTTAAAAGTAGGCGGCACAGTCGATATTTCAGAACGACTAGCTAAAAATAAACCCAAAGAATCTATTTTTTGTAAGGCAACATTGGCTTTGCTAATTTGTGGTAAATTGTTGACAATATTGTCCAACGGCAACATTAAATAAGTAAAAGTTAGGATATAGCCTGAGAGGGTTTGAGGGCTGATAGCAATAAATTTAGGTAGTGCAAACAGTAAAAAACCGATCGCGAAAAAAAACAGCAGCTTACCCCAGCTAGTAGTTGTAGCAAACAGAGTCAAACCATCAACATTATGACGCCGAAATCGCGTAGCTGTAGATTCTAAGTTGTTTGTCAGAAAAACTTGGCGGCGTTGATAGTTGAGTTTGAGTTCTTTAACTCCTTCGGTAATAGTGCGAAAATGCTTAAAGAGTAAATCTTGATCGTCGCGGGCTAGAGCGAGTAATTTCTCTCCTCTATTCAACAGCCACTGACAGCTACCTATTCCCACCACCATTAAACCTACAACTATCACAAATACTAACGAAGATAGCCAAGTGATATACAGCAAGCAACCCAAAACCATTGCTAAATCAATGCACAAAAAAGGAATTATATACACAGCATTAGCAACAGCTTGTACATCTTCTGTAAGAGTTGCTAAAAGTCGCGGGTTTCCTAATAGTTCTAGATGATTTAACTCTGAAGCCAAAATCTGACGACTCAAGCGCATTCGTAACTGCAAAACAGCATTTTGAGATAGGTGAATCAACATGACTTGGGAAACAATACTAGTAACGAGTGCAACGATTACTAGTCCCAAAAAGCCCCAAGCGATGGATGTCAAAGATGAAGTTGTATTACTAGTAGCGCGGCTAATCAAGGCAATTAGTCCAGCACTACTACCACCACTCAAAAATCCAGTAGCGATCGCAATTGTTACCATCCCCCAAGAGGAACGCACCAACCATTTTAAAATCAAGACTTTCAGCCCCTAATAACCCTACTATAGAGCTTCTCTATTTTTCAGTGCTGTAGCATGAAAATTGGATTTTTTTATACTCAGCAATCATGCTCAAGATCTGCTCATTTATTAATTATTTTCGCATCTATCTATTTCCATGGCGGTTTAATAATGCATTATTTTAAGACGGTCATATCATCTCCAATAGACCTAAATTAAAAGTGTTCCTCTTGAATGAGTCCCATTACTACCAGTACCAAAGTAATGGTACGTTTACCTGTTGTTAAAATCGCTCCCATCAGCAAAGTTTGGACATGACACCAAACTGGCTTAGTAAAAACTGCCGCAAACGGCAGTAGGACACTGGCGATTTCAACTGGTATTGTTTCATGGGACGATACACACAATTTTCTTGCAGTCTCAGTCTATTGCCCGAGTCACCAGTATTCACCAAGACTGTATTTAAATGTTATGTATGCAGCAAAACCCGCATTTTTTAGCGATCGCCTACCCTTGTGATGACCCGAAGGTAAAAATGGATAAAGTCGAGCTTAGCTAGTATTTCATAACTATTTCTATTTACTTAGTTAATAAGCAAATTAGTTGGTCTTGTAACTTAGATTTTGGGTTAATAATTTTGACTTTTTTATCCTGACATAATAATTCAATTAAGTGTTGAGCTTCACTTTCTTTCACACCAGAAAACTGACTAGTTGCTTGTAAAATTAAAGTAGGTACTCCCATATAACCTTGAGTTTGGACTAGATTCAATAAGAAATCTTTAACTGGTCGTAAATCTTGCTTTCCATTTACATCAGGCTTTTGCTTAGCTACAATTCCTAAATCCTGTAACAAAACACATTTATCCAAAATATTTGACTCACAAATTAAAGATTGTAGTTCCTGCAAAGTGATAGCTTTACTACCAACCACCAATTCTTGAGCAAGTGCAGAATTAACTAAACTGTCGTATGTCGCTAGATAGTGAACTGAGGGAAGATTTGGTTTAATATGAATATGCATAGTGCCTGTAAAAATTTGACTATAAATTTTATAACCCGCGAGTTTTGCATTCCCCACCCCTCCAATTCTAATTAAATAGAGAGTTTGACATAGGCTTTTCTGAATAGCTTTCTGGCAAGCATTCATGACATTAAAAAAACTATTCATATTTGCATCTTCTGTCCAGACTATTCCTACTTTTTCTTGTTTACCTGGGTGCTGATAGCTTAATGAATAGCTTGCATAAGTTCCACTGATGAGTTTAGGTTTTACTCCCTGTACTTGTAGTGCTTCTAAAGCCTTTTGCACCATCTGTATTAGGTCAGGTGCTGCTAAAAGAGAGACTTTGCCTATCTTATTTTGAATTTTTGTATACTCTTGTTGCCAGATTAACTTAAACTCAGCTTCTTTGTCTTGAGTATTGGTAGGTTTAGTAGAAATATCTTTGTCTACTTTAATTTTTATAGTTTTCGGTTTTTCATTTATTTGCTGGTCTGAAGTTTGCTCTGGCAGATTAATTATTAAAGTTTTAGTCTTGTTATTTAAAATTGAAAGTTTGTATTGTTGATATTCTTGCCTCCCTAAATTTAAAGTATTTCTCGGCATGGTTTTACCACCAGGAAAATTTAGCTCTAATAATTGTTTATTCAACGGAAAAATAGGGGATTTAGGTTGAGGATTTGCTGTTTTATGTAGCGATTTTAGTAAATAAGCCCAAAGAGCTTCTGCTTGTTCTAAAGTAATATGCTTGAGTTGAATTAATCTATGAATTCCAGCTCTATCAGCTTGTTGAATTCTATTAATATTTATTTTCCATGTTTGGGTAATAGCACTAATAATTACCAAAAAATTCTTTAAATTATCTCCATGAATAGTTGTATTGACATCAAAAAAAGGTTGTATGTCGAGTAAGCCATCTGGTAATTTTGGTATAGAATCCAAATTATCAAAACATAGAACTATTGGTTGCGTTTCTGTAGAAATCTTGCCAAAATTGGCCAAAATGTTTTTGGCGGCATCCTCTGTATCTATACAGTTTTTGATTTTTAAGGCTTGCATGGATTCTTCACTCAAGCTATCTCCTCGTAACCACTCGCAGGCTATTGGATATAGTTCTGGTTCAGTGAGATCATGCAGTACTCCAAAAAAAATGTCAGGATTATATATACGTGCTTGTTTATAAGTATCCTTCAGATGTTTAATAAATTTTTGTCTATCAGTTTGTAATAAATCCCAAATATTATCATTAAAAATTCGCTGTGTCAGGTTGCGTTTGGTAAATGCAGATAAACTTTTCAGCCAAAGTATTAACTGAGATTCTTGTTGACCCTGTGGAATTTGAATTAGGCTATCAACAGTGTATCTCAAAACATGACGCCAAACATAACTGCTATCAGCCCAGCTACAGAGAACATACACAAAAAATGCTTTTGAGTTTAGAGTGCGCTTAAGCCTACCCAGTAAGTGACTTTTACCGGAGCCAGGATCTCCTATAAGTAATACAGAACGGCTACGATGATCAGTACCCACTAAATCTAATAGACCTTCAATTTCAGCTATTGCGCTTTGATGAATAGAGTCAACTGTAAGTAATGAATCTTGCTTTTCTTCCCAAAAGTTAGTTGGCTTTATATTTATCAGGTCAAAAGGATTAACCTCACGTCTAATGATGTCGTCAATATTTACCATATTGCTATTTTAATGAGCAAGAAAAATCAATTAATTGTGGACTAGAAGTTTTCTAAAATCTATTGATTAATGGAGATGAAAAATAATGAACCACCGATGTTTTGATAAATTCCAGCTTCCACTTGTTCTGGAGTATAAGTACTAGCTTCTTGCAATGAACTTAAATCAATTTGGTCATTAGCTTGCAAACGATATAAAGCCTTATCTAATTCATCTCGTGACAGTGGTGGTTGTAATTTTTGCCGCAGATGAAAAATTGGTAGATAATTCTCAGTACCAAGTTCTTTATCTAATTTCCCAATAATTTGTAAAACTTCATCATCACTAATTTCTTTATCTGCAACACTGACGGTAGATAGCGATATAGAAACTTCCTCAGACTTCTCTCGCAAAGTCTTCCGTAAAAAGCGGAGGTAATTATTTAGTAATTCTAAGCTAATGACAGGATTAGAACCTTTGTTTGGACTATAATCATCCCGCAGGTACTCAATGCCTCTATCAGTTAGCCAAACCTCAGCTTTAGTTTTTTTCAGTTTTAGTTCAGCTTCAATTAATCCTCGTTCACCTAAAGTTTTCAATATCGCTTCTTTATCAGCTGCTTTTAGCGATGATACTTTAATTTCGCTAGGAGTGATTTTGCCTGAAGCTTTACTAATCTTCTCCAATACCTTGAGTTCATTATCTGCGATGGGTATTTCTGCCGAATCAACTTTCAGCAACGCTTGACCAGGCGGTAAAATTTTAACCGAAGCAATCTCGCGAGAATATTCTACCAACTCGCGATCGCCTAAAGCTCGACAAATTTTGTCCTTTCCTTTAAAAGCATCGAATGCACTAGCACTAAGGCTTGCTCGGTAATTCGCAAACCCCAACAGTTTCAAGAGAAACTTTAACTCATTTGTATCCATGCAGCCTAATCTTGCCTGTATAATTTAGGACTACTCTAGCCCGAACAGCAAAAATTTACACACTCTTATCATCATAGCCATAATTGATGCCAACAATTACGGCATCATAATACAAATTCGTAATTCGTAATTCGTAGTTCGTAATTAAGAAACTCTTATTTAGTATGGGTTTTTGAGTTTGAATGTGTAGCCGAATTTTAGAAAATTAGTATAACATCTATGCATCCCCGGAGACATACTTAAGTGACAATCTCTACAATTCGCACTTTATTCATCACAAAAGAAGTACCTTTTTGCCTGGGGTTTCTCTATGGCAGCATAGCAACGTTGCAATCTGGCGTTCAAAGTGGGAAAATTTAGCAAGTCGATTATGGTGGCTACATCCTCGCAGACATCTACATACTGATTGGGCTTATGCAAAAACTGCTGCTGAAGAATTATATAGTAGGGAACAGGGTTGAAAGTCTTTTGTTATGTGACTTTGTTCTGAAAATTTGTACATTATTTACTTGCAATCTGCTACAATCACCAATTACAATCAGCAACTAAATTAGCGACTATCTCAACTAGTTCTTCGGGTGCAACTGGTTTGGATACATGAGTATGAAAGCCAGCTTCCAAGGCGCGGATACGATCTTCACTATCTCCATAGGCTGTTAAGGCAATAGCTAAGACTCGTCCACCCATACTTGGTTTAAGGGCACGTATTTTACGAATAAAAGTGTAGCCATCTTCACCTGGCATACCGATATCGCAAATTAGGACATCTGGTTGCAATTGGGATAATACTTCGCGTGCCGCCGCCGCTGATTCTACTGCTGTAACTGTAGCTCCATCTGCTTCTAGAACTGTAGTAACGAAAAGGCGAATATCATCATCATCCTCAACTACGAGAATATTTAAACCCGCAAGAGCCACAGGAGATTGCATAACAAATCACATTCTATGCAGACATAATATCTATCATGCCACTTGATCGCGATCGCAGTTACAGTTTTTGATAATTTTTACCCTGGCTATAGTGAACAGTTATGAGCGATCGCACCCTCAAAATAATTATGCTACTTCTCTAGCACGATACACTGTGTTAGAACGTGATTAACAATTAAAAAATTAGCTAAATGCTGACGAATATTACCGGGATTAAACTCAGCATAACCGTAAAGTTCGCTGGGAACGCCTATTTTGAGTTTTAATCCAGAGTCTTCTACTAAAGAACTAATTGAGATATTAGAACCGTATTTATTATCAAGCTGATTACTAAATGGATAGCAATCTAAGAGGTTGTTTAAAAAGTCTAAATTAATACTAACCCCGGCGATTAGAAATCGCGACTATACAGACAAAACCCACCTCCGTGGGTTTCAAGAACTCGATTTTCCGTGTTTTCCAAAGGAGGTGGACTTCGCTTGTTTAGTAGCAAATTATATTCGCCCAAAACTTTTCAAACATCCTCTAAGCGAAGCTATGCCCTAGGCTTTACGCTAACGTAATTCGTAATTAAGTTTTGTAATGGGGATTTAGCGCAAAGTCACCAGCAGGTCTAACTGCTGGTGGATTCTTCCATCTTCTTCCTTAAACTTAGTGGCCTCATATCAGTCCATACTTGCTTAATGTATTCTAGACATTCTGCTTTCAAACCACTTTTGCCCGCATCTCGCCAACCAGGTGCGTTTTCTCGGTCAGCAGGCCAAATAGAATACTGTTCTTCGTGATTGACTACAACTTTGTAAACCGTTGTATCTTCTTTATCATCTTGATACATATTTTTCCTTTGTTAGTTTATTTTTGACACTTAGCATTCACCTTTGGGATCAGGCAAAATTATTTCTACATTACGCAGAGTCCGAAAAGCATATCCACTTAAACTAATCACTAACAATCCCAGCGAAGAAATAACATACATAAGTCCCATACCTGCGCCTTTTCCAGTGCCAAATATCCCTCCCAATAGGGATGCAAGGCTACCTGTTGGCATCATCGCCGGTTCAAAAATGTAGTCAGCAAGTAGCCCAGCCATAAAAGAGGCTACTGTTGAAGTGAACAGCATAATTGCAGAGTGGGTAGCGAAAACCCGTCCCTGTACTTCAGGTTGAACTTTAGCTTGCCAGATAGCATCGTTGGAACTGCCGAGTAATGGGAAGTTGAGAGAAGAGAAAAATCTGCTGGGAATCCAAATTAAAGGTGTATGACTCAAACCCAGTAACACTTTGCCTAATCCAGCACCTACCATACCTAGAAATACTCCATGTATGCGGCGTTTGAAACCACCTCTGCTGCCTAAAAGCAACGCTCCAACAATACCACCAATTCCTGCTGCTGAAGCTAAGTTGCCTAAAATCGCCGCATTGTTATTGGTGCGTGCCAGAATCATGGGCGAATAAACTGAATCCCCAAGGTCGTTAGCAAACCAAAACAATGATGTCCATACCAATAAGACCATTAGTTGAGGACGGGCAAAAATGTATTGGAAACCGAAGATGATTTCATACCATACATCTTTACGACTCAAGGGTTTATTGAGCGCGATCGCAGGTTGGGGAATATGCACAAGTAAGATTGTGCTAACAGCGATCGCAAAAGTTGTGATATCAATAATTAAGATACCTGCAATCCCAATAACTGTGTAAAGAACGCCAGCCAATGCTGGTGCAACGATTAGAGAGGTGGAATTGGCCAAAAAGCCGATGCTATTGGCGCGATCGTAGTGCTGTTTGGGTACCATCGTCGATATTGATGCCGAATATGCTAATTCTTGGAATTGCTCGAAAGCACTCTTGACGGCTACAACTAAGTATAAATGCCATAGCTGCAAATTCTCAGTTAGATAAAGCAGCAGGATAGTTATGGTCAACAGACCACTGACCAGATCACCAAGCATCATCAAGTACTTACGATTCCAGCGATCAACTATGATCCCTGCTATGGGAGTCACCAACAGTTGCGGCAACAGTGCAAAAAAACTAAATAAAGATAATGCAGTAGCCTGACCTGTCAATTCCCATACCCAGATAGAAAAAGCAAAAACAGTCATGCTACTGCCAATCAAGGAAATCGTCTGACCCAGCCAGACGATAATAAAAGTCCGCATGAGAGATCGTTAATTTAGTAGTAATTTACAAAGCCCTTTTGGGGCCCTGTTCCCTTTCATTGCTTCGTAGCATCTTCAATTTGCCTTGTCATACCTAGTTGGCGAATTCGGATTGCCTCTGTTCGACGTGCTAATGCCCATTGACGTTGTTGCCAGATGATGATACCTGTAACGAATAAAATTACGGGTATGAAACCAATAACAAAATAGAGGATGCGAGTTAAAAGTCCTCCATATTGGCCAAAGTGCAAAACATACTGAGTGTTTTCAATGCTGGCAGCCAGGGGAGCCGTTTGAGGATTATCTAACCACAGAATTTTACCAGTGTAGCGATCGAGTTGCATGTATGCATCTCTTTGGAAGGCATTTGCTTGAGGAAATCGCATCCACATATAAAAAACTTCCTGCGGTTGCTTCGGTAGGTAAATCATGAAAGTTTTCGCCCCTGGCAAGGCAGCCTCTGCTTTTTGAACGATCGCATTAATTCCCATTGTTGGTACACCAGCCACAACTTGAGAAACAACTTCCGCAGGTTTGGGGCGAGAACCTGTTAGCCAGTAAACTGGGCCTTCTAATTGGCTCCAAAACACGATCGCAGTCCCAGTCAAAGCCAGCACACACAAAACTACAACAGATAAAATTCCCCCAACTTTATGCAGGTCATAATTGATAATTTTTCCAGGCGATCGCCAACGAATCTGCAATCCCCAAGCCAGTCGCCTCCAGCCATTCCACAGCAGAACGCCTGTAATCCCCACCACAAACAGCAGTATCCCACACATCCCCACGATAGTTCCGCCCAGTTCTCCAGCAAATAAATGGACGTGCAACTCACCAATCAACCCTGTAACAGTCTGTGCCCAAGGACGGGAACCCAAGATGTCGCCATTGTAAGGGTTGATATAGTATTCAATTGGTTTGTCCTTGGAATTAATCGCAATCAATTTGTAAACACCATCGCGGGCTTGAGGGATGGCGATACTATGCAACTTCAGGTCTGGAAAAGCTTTGGCGACAGTCAAAGCCGCAGCCTGGGGAGAAATTAATTCCGCTTGCGGTACAACCTCAAGCAAATGGGGATTGAGCAGATGATCGATTTCGTCATCAAATACTAGCAAGCTACCAGTGACACTAATAATAACTAGTAAAACACCCGCAAAGATGCCGATATAGCGATGCAAAGTCAGGGCTAGTGTACGGATTTTCATGTCTGGACTGGGGATTGGGGACTGGGGATTGGGGATTGGGGACTGGGGATTGGGGACTGGGGATTGGGGACTGGGGACTGGGGACTGGGGACTGGGGATTGGGGACTGGGGACTGGG
>NZ_JCACKM010000051.1:0-44617 GCF_059505385.1 Desmonostoc vinosum | reverse complement strand
TATCGCGGACTCGCTACCGCTGCGCTAACGTAATTAAGTTTTGTAATGGGGATTTAGCGCAAAGTCAGAGCGGAGGTTTCCTCCGCTCTGACGGCAGTTGTTCATGAGGGAAACCCCCAAGATCACACTGCCTTAACTTTGTAAGACAGACCCCAACACAAAACTTGCCGATTAGAGAACAGGGGACTTAAACCCACGGAACTTGTTAATATCGGTAGACTTAAATCAGAAAAGGGCTTTGTCAGAGAGCAAAGTCTATTTTATTGGCAATTCTACGCTTTTTTCCTAAAATCTCCAATTAAAATAAATGCCCAAAAAATATTGAGTCATTATACAGCTATCAAGCCATTTTATTTATAGTATAAGTTTAATAAATCTTTCTTAATTACTTGATTTTAAAATCTTTTTTCTTTCAAAAACTAATTTTTCCAATATCACATTTTGACCAAAATATTTATCTAAATTTTTGATGCAATTCATCATTAAAATCTTTGCTTCTCTTTGCAAATATTTATCAGAGTAAGCTATGAACCAGCTAGAAAAGGCTGATGTTCAAAATTCTTAAATAAACTCATCCCCAACTGGACAGATTGTACTGCCAAAAATCTGCTAAAGCACTGCTGGCAAGGTTTTTACATCTAAAATACCGAGTCTATGATCTCGACTTGGCATCAGATCTAGAATGCGCTGACCATAGCACAGTCGAGCAATATCCTTACCATTGGAAATAAATTTTAAACATATTCAAAAAAACTGAATTTTTAATCCCATATTTCTGTATCATTAAGTGATGAAAGTTAACATACTTTCATAAAAATATTTGAATTATAACTTCTTGTAAATCTGACAGAGTAGGTTTATGCCATTTACCATTGATTCGGCTCGCGGTATTTTCCCCAACACATTAGCTGCTGATGTTGTACCAGCTACAATTGCCAGATTTAATCAACTCAATGCTGAAGACCAATTAGCATTGATATGGTTTGCTTATTTGGAAATGGGGAAACAAATCACAGTAGCTGCTCCAGGGGCGGCTAGTATGCAATTTGCCGAAGGAACCTTGAATCAAATTCGGCAGATGAATTTCCAAGAGCAATCGCAAGTTATGTGTGACTTGGCAAACCGGGCTGATACACCGATTTGCCGAACCTATGCTACCTGGTCTGTAAACATCAAACTAGGTTTTTGGTTTCAGCTTGGACAATGGATGGAAGAGGGGCTTGTAGCTCCAATTCCAGAGGGCTATCAACTGTCTGCTAATGCTTCATCTGTACTACAGGCAATTAGAAATATTGATGCAGGTCAGCAAATCACCGTATTACGCAACGCTGTGGTAGCGATGGGGTATGATCCCAGTAAATTGGGTGAATACACTCCAATATCTGAACCTGTTGTTCCCCCACAAGATATAGCAAAGCGGACTCAAGTCAAAATTGAAGGCGTTGACAATCCTACAGTGTTGAGCTATATCAACAACCTAAATGCCAATGACTTTGATGCGCTAATTAATTTATTCGCTCCAGACGGTGCATTGCAACCTCCTTTTCAAAAACCGATTGTTGGTAAAGACGCCATTTTGCGGTTTTTCAAAGAAGAATGTCAAAACCTCAAGTTAATACCAGAACGCGGTGTTTCTGAATCTGTAGAGGATGGATATACTCAAATAAAAGTTACTGGTAAAGTGCAAACTCCTTGGTTTGGTGCTGCTGTGGGGATGAACATTGCTTGGAGATTTTTACTTAATGCCGAAAATAAAATTTTCTTTGTGGCAATTGATTTACTAGCTTCTCCTAAAGAATTATTAAACCTAGTTCGTTAGAGAGACGCTGGTGTTAATCCAATGTAAGTAATTAGCTATAGATAAAAGCGCTCCATATACACAGAGCGCTTTTTCTTGGCAAAATTAAAGCAAAATCCGGTAAAATATAAAACTACGTCGATTTTAGGTTTGATAATGCAAGTCAGTGATACTGAGTGGTCAAGCAAAGAAAAAAAGATAGCTCAGGAAGCTTTTAATAAAGCTTATAAGCGAGAAGTTGATGCTTTGATCAAGGTTATTCGTCACCAAGCAAGCGAAATTGTAGAACTTGAAGATATGTGGCGTCTCCATGATTTTTTGAGCGCCAGAAGGCATGAGCTAGATGGCAAGTACGATTATAGATATTCCGCTCTCATCTTTGTCTTTTCCAAGTTAGTTAAAGATGGATGGTTGCATCTGGATGAGCTGGAAGGTCTAGATAAAGATAAGCTTGCTAAAATATCAGTTCTTTTACGCATGTAAATCTTTTCATCACTTGCCAGTTAATAGTTGTGGGGGTCTGTTACTCCAGAACAAGAACACAGAATAGGGAGAATCAGAATAGATTTTTCTATTCTGTGTTATCTGATTCGATGATGAGAAACTATTAGCAAAACAACCGACGCTCTAAGTAATAAGATACTTGTGTATTACGAATGTAATCGGTAGCTTTGGTGTGGGCAAATTTAGAACTTTTCTTATTTGTGTCTTCAACTTCAGATGCTTCGGAAGTTAAAGAAACAAATTTTCTTTTGGATTTATCCCAGCGTTTCTGTACTAAGTGTATGTAGAACATAGCTTTTAGTCCTTTAGGAGGCTTTGTCTTTCACTTCACTACATAACATACTACAAAAATACTACAAAAAAAGTCAAAAAGTTGAGGGCAATTTTTGAAATTATCCAAAACTGCTACTCTACACAACTCTTATGAGCATTTTTCTCTAACTTTTTACAAGAATTCCCAAAACTCTTTCTCTGTGCGACAGACACTTTGCTCAACGGGGGAAATCCCTGCACGCAAGTGTCCTCCTCTGCGCCTCTGCGTGTTAGCGAAGCCCGGTAAAAAATGTTATTTCAAAAAAGCGATCGCACCTTTAAACACCAAAGTAGAGACATCGCACAGCAACATCTCTACACAGGTAACTTTTACGAGTTATGATTATTCACTCATCACAGAAGCACAAGCTTGTGCTTCCTGCCAAAGTTTGTGCAAAAAGAACTCAGTGCGATCGCTCATAGTCGTGACAAAAACACCCAGAGCATCCTCAGAACTATCAGATAGCCAAGAACCCCGCAGAGTCACCTCTACATACTCGCTATCGCAAGCACACAAAGCGATGATTTCACTTCGATCTTTTTTCACCTCAGTCCTCAGTGCCTCTATTCCTGGCAAATCAACAGGAAGCAAAAAGGAAGCGGTGCTGGGTTCCACACACAAACCTTGCCCAACTCGCAGTGCTAAAATCACTCGTGCTTGCACCCATTCCTCTAGGGATTGGGTGAGACACTCTAGATAAAAACTCCTTTCGGTGTAAGTTAGTTTCAGCATTCCTTATGCTCTCCTGTTATTCCAGGTTTGCTTGCAAATCTATCCAGAACTGTTCGGCGATCGCCTGCTTGATATTTGCCCAACACAGCGGCCAGTAATTTTGCGAAAACACCATCACAGATTGCTCTAACACTTGCATAGCGATCGCCACAATCACACCCTTCTTTTGTGCTTTTAACACAAAGCAATCAAACTCTGCTTGCTTGGGATGTAAGGCGCACTTAGCGATCGCGCAGTGTATCGAAGATATCGTCACAACTTCACTCCTTATAAAAAACCCCCGCCTCTTGTTTAGTAGAAGCGGGGGTTGGAAATTGACCATTATGTCTTCTGGTCTTATGTCGGTACAGTCTGCCTTAGCCTGTACCTCCCGCTTTCTGTGTTTATTTGTGGTTTTGCAATTAGCACACCAATATTGAGATATCTAAGATCATTATTACCCTCTGTGATTTGCCCATAATGTTGGCTACCATCGCCCATAAATAAATACTCCACTCCCATAGCGGCTGATTCCCAACTGAATCGGCAGTTGGCAGCACGCAAAGAAGTAGAGATGGGGTAAATGGATTTCACAGAAAATTTTTCACCTATTGAACATTCCTTTAAACATACTACACTTGTATTACTATCCTGTCTATACCTTTAAGGAGAAAAAGATGCATACAATCGCTCGCACCCCAACCACCGATATGGAAGTTACCAGCATCCGTTTAGAAAGAGAACTCAAAGATAAACTCAAAGAAATTGCTGGCAATCAGGGATATCAAGCTTTGATCCGAGATATTCTCTGGAATTATGTCCAGCAAAAATCCGGTGAGTGGAAGCCGCGATTTTCGCGAGCCGATATTCGAGCTAGTATAGCTGCTACAGCTCAGCAAGAAGAACGCTGTGTACTCACAGGCCAACTAATTCCAGCCCAACAACCAATGTTACTAGGACTAACGAGGAATGGGGATATGGTTCCTTTGAGTGTCGAAAGTTTGGCTGGATAACCTTATCTACAAGTGAATGCAGCTCAGTTATGCTCACAAGTAATTGAGTTGCATTCCCAATTTAGGGAGTAGGGAAGAAGCTTTTTGGAGAAATACTGATTTTTTTCAAAAAATAAAAGGAAAAAATTTTATAAAAACTTTATTAAACGTGCGTAAAACCCCGTCCCCTCGTCGGTGGGGCAGTTGACAGTTACTGCCATTAGCTCTAAGCAAAAATACTCTTGTTAATTCTTGGTTATGATAGGTTTCGTCAGATAGTTGAGGACATCAACCGAGCGTAAACCCAGATAATAAAAGACTTTTCAGCCTGTTAACCCCTATACTTGACACTTATGTGAGTGTTAAGTGTGAAGTACCTACACTTCCCTTCGGGTAAGTGTAGGCTTCCTCGATCCACTCCCTTATCAACCTTTAGGTTGATATTGGTCGGAGGTTAACTCGTCATCGCTCAACAATTCATCTCAACACCTCCCTACCGGCTAGGTGTGAGCCTTCTTGTTGAAAAAGGTAAAACTTTGTCTTAATCATATTTAACTCAAAGTAGAGGATTCAGAGAAAATCTAAAAAAATATTACAATTTTTCTGAAAAAATACAGTATTAACACGGTAAAAATCTATGGTGATTATGCTTCAAATCCAGAGAAATTACGGTTTATGTATACTTTATAGACAGGATACTCTAGGTCAAAGTTAGTAAATAACCTCAATATCAACAAGCTATAAACAAACTAGCTTAACAGTTTTACGATATTTTAGGTAGTTTATTACCTATGTAGAAATTTGTTTAATATACTAAAAACTTAGTCATCTGGCATGGAAAGGGGCTATAACAGGTGAGAGAAAGTATTCATATAAGATTTGCAAACCATCAAGGTGCCTTGATAGAACTGAAGATGAGTAAAATGCCACAAGGTTGGGTACGAAAACAATGTGGTCAACAGCCAAGGGCGTACTAGGAATGAAAAAGCCTTTATCGTCGTCGCTGCCGCAGTACCCAGATGATTTAGACCGAATACAACCTTACCAATTCAAGCTGATGCAGCATCAGGAAGAATCTGCCCAACAGTTGGTACACAAGATTAATCAAATCATTGCCAATAGCTCAGCAACGGCATTGATGCTGCAAGAGATTGCTCAATTGCTAGGCATTGCTTTCCAAGTAGATTGTTGTTGCTTAGTTCCAGCAGTGCCTGAGACTGGAGAAGAAGCAACTAGTGCTAGTTGGTGTGCCCAAGAGTATCTGGGGTTGCCACACCCAGATGAAATCTCGCTATCCATGCATTCGCCAGTTGTGCAATGTGCTGCTGAACCATTAACTATTGAGGATATTTCAACTATCCAGAATAGTTTGGTAGTTGGTTGTCAATATTTGCCATTAACAATCAAAGCAGTTTTGGCAATTCCTACCCGATTTGCAGGCAAAAATAATGGTGTGATTAATTTGATCAAATTCCAACCTTATGATTGGAGTGAGTCAGAAAAGCAACGCCTCCAAGCAATAGAGTCGGCTTGCGCGATCGCTTTTTCTCAAATCACACAAGCGCAGTTGATCACTGAACAACAGCAGCATTTGCAAAAGAGCGATCAGCATCAAAACTTGATCAGGCAATTAACTATACTGAGTCTTTCTAACTTGGAGTTAAATCAAATGCTCCAGTTAGTCATCGCTTCCACTGCCGAATCTCTACAGGCAGATCGCGGTTTACTCATACTCCTAAAATATACAGATCCACTGTTCAGGACTCGACCTAGAAAACAAATCCCGAAAGCCAAAGCTACTTTGACTGGTGAATGGAATAAAGCCACACTCACCCCCCGTGCCAATAGATTAGATACTTCAGAGGCTCAGTCTTTTCTAATTTCCGATTGTGGTTTATGCCAGCGTGCGTTTACAGAATCAGGAAGTCCTGTAATTATTGATGATTATACAGAACAAAATGATACCTGGATAGCAGCTCCACTTTTTATGTTAGAGGAACTGCCTGCTGTGCTTTTGATGCCACTAGAAAGCCAAGGCGTCATCTTAGGATTTTTGGTGTTGCAACAAGCGATCGCTCGCACTTGGCAACCAGCAGAATTAAATCTTGTAGAAATGGTTTGTGCCCAAGTGAGCAATGCCATCATTCAATCACAAACATTACGACAAGTACAGACCTTAGTAGACGAGCGAACAGCGAAGCTACAAAGCAGCTTAGAACTCCAAGCTAAACTGCACGAGCGAACACGGCAATATGTTGAGCAATTGCGAGAACTCAACCAACTCAAAGATGAATTCATGAGTAATATGAGCGATCGCCTACGCTATCCGCTCACCAACATGCTGCTGTCAATTCGTAATCTCCGCTTTCCGGAAATAACACCAGAGCGTCATGCTAGATATCTAGATATTTTAGAGCAAGAATGTACAAAGGAAATCAATTTAATTAACGACTTATTAACGCTGCAAAAATTAGAGTCACATCAACAAGCCCCACAATTTAAGACAATTGATTTAAATACCAAAATCCTAGATTTATCAGTAACTTTTGAGAAACAACTTGCCGAGAAAGGATTAAAAATTTCTGTAGATTTACCAAAAGAGCCATTACAACTACAAACCGAAGTAGAAAGCTTTGACCGGATATTACAAGAATTATTAACTAATGCTTGTAAATACTCAGAACATGATACTGTTGTTCACCTGCAAGCCGCTCATCAAGTTGCTAAACAAATTGATCAAGTTATCATTAAAGTGACGAACACAGGACGTGCCATCTCTGAAGAAGAAGCAACCTATATCTTTGACAAATTCCGTCGTGGTAAGGGACGCTGGACTCCAGGGACTGGCTTGGGACTTGCTTTGGTCAAGTCTCTGGTGCAGCATTTGAATGGGGCGATCGCTATTGAGAGTCTACAAATCTCCGATTCTAACGAGAGCGAAATTTGCTTCACCTTGACTCTGCCACAATTTTCTGACGAGAGCAAACCATATCCTGAAAGTGACTAAAAAACATCACACCACAGAGGATTTTGATTTCCAATCCCCTGATGATGAAACCAATCCAGGGGATTCCCCCACTGATTTAGTTTCTGCAACTACTCAAGTAGAAATCAAAATCGAGAAAATTGCAGACCGACAAAGACAAATCAGTGCCAAAATCCACATCCCCCAACCAGTAGAACGTATTTGGCAGGTTTTGACAGATTATGAATCCCTAGTTGACTTCATTCCTAACCTCGCTAAAAGTCGTTTACTGGCTCATCCCAACGGTGGTATTCGACTTGAGCAAATAGGCTCTCAGCGCTTGCTAAATATCAACTTTTGTGCGCGAGTAGTTCTAGATCTAGAAGAATGCTTTCCCAAAGCAATTAATTTCTGCATGGTCGAAGGAGATTTTAAAGGCTTTTCTGGCAGTTGGAACTTAGAGCCTTATTATCTGGGTGAGTGTATGGGAACTAACCTCTGCTACACAATTAAGGTTTGGCCTAAACTCACCATGCCAGTGGCAATCATCGAAAATCGCTTGAGTAAAGATTTGCAATCAAATTTGCTAGCTATTCATCAACGTGTAGAAGAGTTAGCTGGCAGAAGACTCTAATTTTAATCGCCCGATCACTCAATATTAAACTTATGTGATAGGGTTACTCTCAACAAACAAATGAAAAAAGATACTCACTTTTTCAGTACCCCCAGGGGAATTCGAATCCCCGTTACCTCCGTGAAAGGGAGGTGTCCTAGGCCTCTAGACGATGGGGGCGTCAGACTCAGACCTTTTATAAGGTAACGAATTTCATTGCTGATGTCAACAGTTGCCGCTAAAAAAAATTGGTAGTGGCTAAAAACCAAGCAAGGGCAGAGTCAGCATAATTCTTGATAAATGACAAAATAAGGAGTGCGATGTTGTACCCTGTAGATTTGATATGTGCAATTTTTTGCAAGAGATTTTGAAATCTATTGCTCAAAATCTAAAACATGGAAGCATCTTTTGAAATTACCCTACAGATGGCGATCGCTGTTTTAGCCGGCATTAGTGCCCAAGTGCTAGCAGCGTACCTCCGTTTACCCAGCATTGTCATATTATTACTTTTGGGCATTTTGCTTGGCTCGGATGGTGTAGGGCTATTGCACCCCCATTTGCTTGGCATTGGACTGGAAGTTATTGTTGCCTTAGCAACGGCAATCATTTTGTTTGAAGGCGGACTCAACTTAGATTTACGAGAATTAGGCAGGGTCTCAGTGAGCCTGCAATTGCTCGTCACTCTGGGAACA
Source organism: Desmonostoc vinosum (assembly GCF_059505385.1). Lineage (NCBI taxonomy): Bacteria > Bacillati > Cyanobacteriota > Cyanophyceae > Nostocales > Nostocaceae > Desmonostoc > Desmonostoc vinosum. The sequence continues at coordinate 36,029 of NZ_JCACKM010000051.1, read as the reverse complement.
TTAATCACACTGCTGGGTGGTAGCATGGCAGCTCACTGGCTAGGTGAATTTCCCTGGAATATAGCTTTTCTCTATGCCTCTATAGTTGTGGTGACAGGCCCTACTGTCGTTGGCCCTCTCTTGAAGCAAATCAACGTTGATAGGCAAGTGGCAACGCTTTTAGAAGGGGAAGGAGTGTTAATTGACCCAGTAGGAGCGATTCTCGCCTTCGTTGTTCTCGATACGATTTTGAACGGTGATGCTGATCCTATCAATGCGATTATCGGTTTACTCATGCGCTTGGGTATTGGAGGGGCTATTGGTGCTGCTGGCGGTTACTTAATGAGCTTGATTTTTAAACGCGCTAATTTTCTCTCATTCGAGTTGAAAAACTTATTGGTGTTAGCAATACTGTGGAGTCTGTTTACTCTCGCGCAAATGATCCGCAGCGAATCGGGAGTGATGACAACAGTAATTGCAGGAGCGGTATTTGCCAATTCGTCAGTTCCAGAGGAGCGCTTATTGCGGAGTTTTAAGGGTCAGTTGACAATCCTTAGTGTGTCGGTATTATTTATTCTCTTGGCAGCTGACTTGTCTATTGCTAGTGTGTTGGCTTTGGGATGGGGTAGTTTATTCACCGTTTTGGTACTCATGTTTGTTGTTCGCCCCATAAACATTTTGTGTTGTACCTGGAACAGTGACCTCAATTGGCGACAAAAACTATTTTTAAGCTGGGTAGCTCCCAGAGGAATTGTTTCTGCTTCGGTTGCTTCTTTATTTGCGATTTTACTGACACAACGCGGGATCAACGGTGGTGATGCGATTAAAGCTTTAGTCTTTCTGACAATTATCATGACGGTTGTTTGCCAAGGATTAACAGCTGGCTGGGTAGCAAAGTGTTTGCAAATTACCTCTAAAGAAGCTACAGGGGTGGTAATTGCTGGTTGTAATCCCTTGAGTCTTTTGATTGCCCGATTCTTTCAAGAACGGGGGGAAAATGTCGTCATGATCGATACTGACCCAGATTGTCTTGCTCAAGCTGAGGCCCAAAATCTCCGAGTTATCGCCAGCAGTGCGTTAGATGCTGAGGTTTTAGAAGAGGCTGGACTGGCTTCTATGGGCACTTTTTTGGCTATGACTAACAATGGTGAGGTAAATTTTGTTTTAGCTCAACGCGCGGCTGAAGAGTTTAATCCTCCGCGCGTACTGGCAGTTTTTCCTCGTGATCCGCAAGCGAATACCTCAGTCAGTAAGAAAGTTAATCAAGCTTTTATCCCAGACTTAGCCATTAAGACATGGAATGAATATTTGAATGATGGACGAGTTAAGTTAGGGACAACCACGCTCAATGAGTCGGAATTTTCTACTCAATACGATCGCATTCAAGAAAAGATTCGCACTGGAATATTAATACCACTGCTAGTAGAACGGGAAGACCGTCTACAAGTAATACCAGTAAATCAAGAGTGGGAAGTTGGCGATCGCATTATCTATCTTTTACACGATCCCAGACCAAATCTTTTAAAACGTTTGTCTGGTGCTACCCAATCAACTCCCCTTGCTTTAGAGAAGTTACCAGAAGTTGAAGAAATTCCCCTAGCTAAATTACCTGAGCTTTCTACTAGTGAAATTCCTGGAGGGTGAGGGGGATGTGGTTCGACTTCGCTCACCAACCGGGGGATGAGGGAGACGCGGGGACGCGGAGAATAATGAATGACAATTTCCCATTCCCAACAGAGATGACGCGGAGAGAGGGAGACGCGGTGACGCGGAGAAACTTTCATGTACATTCCCCGCCTCCCTCCGTCCCCGTGTCCCCGTGTCCTCTTAATTCCCCATTCCCTATTCCCTACTCCCTACTCCCCATTTCAATGACTAATCACCTCTTGATACATCTCTTTTTCTTGCCACAGTAAAGCTAATAGATGCACTACAGCAAGAATGATGGCGGCAACGGCAATAATATAGTTGTGTATGGAGTAAAGATGTTGGATGGTGACGCTGCTAATTGCTCCACCGCCGATGAGAATATCACGTAGTTGACCACCAATCAAAGGAATGGCTTCGATGTTTCCTAGCTCAATGCTAAAACGCCAGTATCCTTCTTGATCCCACCCTAAGATCATCGCTGTCCAATTTAGAGCGATCGCACTCAAGGTAAACAAAATTCCACTAATCCAGGCAGTTAGCCAACTTTTACGATATTGCCGACCTAAGAACATGACAACAATTTGTACTAAGGCGATCGCAATCACTGCATTACCAGCAACATCATGCGCTCTCAGAAATAACCAACCATAAGGCACTTGTGTACTAATCATTTTTAATGACTCATAAGCACCGCCAGCTGTTGGTTCGTAATAAAAAGACAACAAAACTCCCGTAGATACATAAATCAAACACAGAGTCAGAATCACGACTGATAATGTCGTCGCCAATCGTCGTAAAATCCTATCAAAACGGGTATTTTCCATGACTTACCCCTCTTGTTATTAAACGAGTGTGTATTTTTATTACGATCTTAACTAATAAAAATTAAGATATTTTGTATTTATTTGTATTTATCTAAAATATTTCAAACTTTTAAATCAGAGAAGTACAGAGGCAGGGGAGCAGAGGGAAGGTTGTATATAGATCCTCCCAGTCCCCATTCCCCATTCCCCATTCCCCATTCCCCATTCCCCATTCCCCATTCCCCAGCCCCCAGTCCCCAATCCCCAGTCCCCATTCCCCAATCCCCAATCCCCAGTCCCCATTCCCCAGTCCCCAGTCCCCAATCCCCAATCCCCAGTCCCCAGTCCCCAATCCCCAATCCCCAGTCCCCAATCCCCAGTCCCCAATCCCCATTCTCAAACCAAATATTTGACCCAAATTTCCAATGATTCCGGTGAACCGTACCAAATCCCAGGGTTTCTGGGAGAATGCCTAACACCTTCAATGACAAGATTTTCTGCACCTTCTAGATGGGCGGCTTCAATAGGTGTGATGCCATCTCCCCATGTATTACCTTTGCCGCAGGTCAATTGGTAGCTACTATATGCTAACCAGCTACCACGCTGCCTTGCTCCAAAGATAGTTTTGCCAGCTACACAGACATAGCGAACTTTTGGATAAAAAGCTCCAGGATAATTATTGGTGACAAAATCTAAATTCCACCGCGTCCAACGCTCTTGGCTAATGTGGGGTGTACCTAAAGTGATGAGAGTCGCAACTTGAGGATGAGCCTGCCACAACAGAGATGACTTGACCTCATTACGGGACGAATAAGGCTTTTCTCCTATGTAGATACGGGATATCCAACCACCAGCAGAATGACCAATTAAGTTAATTTGAGTAGCATCATATTGCTGCAATATCTGCTTTACCGTGCGGTCAAGTTGCCAAAGAATCGGTGTAACTGGTCTGCCTCCAAGGGTAGGTAGCCAATCACGGCGTCGCAGCGGCACTGTGACTGTGGGAAAACCTAAGTTTTGTAAAGATTGTTCTAGCTGACGATAAGCGATCGCACTTTCTAAATATCCCGGTAAAATAACTGTTGGTAATGGCATTTGAGATTTTGAATCCGGATCAAAAAATTCCGAGGTAACTTTTGGAATACTTTGCTTATGTCCTCACAGGTTAACAATGAAAAAATGTAAAAAAAACAAATACCTGTACTGGCGTTTCTGACTCAAATTTAGGTTAAATTGGAAAAATTAGAAACAGTTTTCAAGGGTGCTGATGTGGTAATATCATCAGAAGTAGTTTAAATCAAGATCGAGTGTTAGATCTATTACACCAGCCTAGCTAACAGGAAAGTTGTGGAGTAATAGGCGACTTAAGTACATACTTAAAACTTGAGTAATTGCCCAAACTCCTCGTGACTAAGCACTCTGTTTTAATTACGCAACTCATAAAAGCGAAACTCAAAATTAAAAATTTATCCGGCATCTTGTTAGCAAGCGCAACTTCAAGTGTAAAACCACGTCATTAAGAAAACTAATCCAAAAAAGTAGGAAATAACTCTTTCTGAGGAAAGATGCACTTATTACCAGATAGTGCAATATATTCTGAACAAAGATACAATCGCTATTCAACTGCAACCGAGCCGAGTGAACGATAACAGCTATGTCTTACGCCTCCCTGCTAAAAAATATACCAGAAATCTTAAGCCAGCCAACTGGGATAGCAGCTATAGCATCTCTTGGCATCCACGGTGCTATTGCGTTGATTGTGCCACTGATGCCTGTAGACTCTAGTAAACCAAAAGACGCAGCATCAACTAAAGCAGTCGGACTTTTAGAATTAACCCCATCCGACCAAAGCCGTTTGCCACAAACTCCCAGCGCGCCTCAGGTTAGCTTCCAACAGCAACTCCCCCTATCAGGACAACTTTCTCCTGGGACTTCTACTTCCCAAGCATTATTACCTCCATTGCCGCCAACCTCTGGTCAGACAGTACTACCTCCCCTACCCCAATCGTATGGTAACTATCGCATCTCTTCGTTACCGCCCAAGCAGTCTTTGCGGATAAATCCCAGAGGCAATTTAGGATTTGACAATTCTGGATTTAAGGCAAGTGGAAAATTCTCCGCAGCAGTGCCTCGTTTGAACGATAGTGACATCAAATACGATGAATCCAAGCCTCTGCCTGTAAATAAATTACCAGATTTGCAGTCTCAGGGAATTCCTGATGATATGCAAAATATTCAGTCTCCCACAATATCTGAAACTACACCTCCCACGACAAGCGCACAGGTTAATCCTACTCCCCAAGGTGTGCAACCAGGTAATGAGGTATCCAACAACCTTCCTCAGAATCAGGTGCCAGTAGCTCCTGTTGGACAACCGCCACAGTCCACGGATAATTTAACCTTAGCAGGGCAAAGCCTACCGCAATTGCAACCGGGAACTATCCCCAAAATACCTGAGTTACCGACAAAAATATCGCCAGTAGCGATCGCTCAGGTAAACTCTTACGAAGACTTAAGAAAAATAGTCCAGCAAGAGTATCCGAATGCGGAAGAAAAAGCCGTCATCCGCGACACAATCTCTACAGATAAACCCAATCTGGCAGGTACTGTCTTGGGTGTATTAGTGGTAGATACTGATGGTAAAGTCTTGGATATTAAGTTTCAAGACCAGTCAGTATCTCCAGAACAGCGACTCAAGGCCAGAGAATATTTCCTCAAGCAGGCTCCCAAGGGAGATAAGAAAATCAGTTCTTACCCATTTAGTCTCAGTTTCCAAAGTGGCAAGGCTAACACTACTGAAACTACTAGAGGGCAAAATCTTCCATTTCCAGCTAATCCTCAGCCTGTATTACCGACACCAGGGGTAACAAATAATCAGCCTGCACTTACTCCTAAACCATTGCCTGAACTGCAAATCAGAAACACTCCGCCTGCATCTTCACCAACAGTCACTCCCAAACCTCTATCTGAAAAGCTGCGAATTAGAAGCTCTGAACCTGTACCTTCAACAACAGTCACACCTCAACCTTTAACTGAATTGCAAATTAGAAGCAATCAGCCGACGGTTACACCTGCAAAGCCATTATCTACGCCTACGGTTAATGAAAATCAGCCCAAGTTTTCTGCTGATTCTGACCAAAAATTAGTACAGCAGTTGCGCCAATTGAGAGAGAAAAGACAACAAAAATCGAATTGAAATCTGTTCTTTGTCTAGGTTTTAGGGTGTGTTACGCTGGCGCGATAACGCACCCTACTTGTCATTTGTAATTACAAAGGACTAATATCTTTTTACTTTTTACCAGCCTTGTTCGGCTTGTTGAGAAACGTAGGTAGCTACCTCTATAATTTCTTGTTCACTCAACTTATCTTTAAAAGCAGGCATAGCACCCTTACCATTCTGTACTTGATGGATAATTGCCTGAATGGAGTCGGTATTATAGTTTTTTAAGTACTGTGATAATGCTTCTTTTTTGAGGGTTTTGTGATTGATCAGGATATTACCACCACCTATATGGCAAGAGGCGCAGTTAGCATTAAAAATTTTTGCCCCGTTGGATATTTCAGCAGCTAAGGCTGGACGAATGAATGTTACTTTGAACAAAGCGATCGCTAATAGCAATATCAATAAAAATGTTCTCAAGAACTTCTCCTTGCAAACAGCCTCTAGCAACTGAAAAACCTTTCTTTTATGGCTAGAAGCCTTATAAGTCTAGTTAAATTTACAGTTGTCCCCCGTAGTACTCTACCTCATGATGCGCCAGTTTCGTAGAGTATAAGCGTAGTGAATTACTGATTTCGGCCAAGTTAAAAAACTAGTGGTGTGAGGGTTTAGGGGAGAGGGAATTGCTTTTTGAAGTAATTTACGGTAACGAGTATATTCCTTCCATAGTCATAAGCTGTTCCACATATAACTTGCATAATTAGGGCGGGCAAGATGCCCACCCCACAAGAGTTTTATTTAATTTGATTATGTAATTTAGATGTTTTTTAGCTTATGGCGTACAATTTGGTCTGGAATAGGACTCGTTACCAAGAAGACGCAAAGACGCGGGGAAGGGGAGACGCGGAGCGCGACCATTCTCAAGGTCGAACACTGGTCAAAAGCCCCCGAATGCGAGTCGTAGAGGCAAAAAATGTTTTCCTTGCTTGAATCCCCTAGCTTTAGTTATGGGGACTCTCCGCGTCCTCATCAACGTTGCTCTTTGCTAACCTTAGCTTATGAGCAAGGAAAATCATCTGGTCTTAGTTTTCTAGCCTTCAACAGTGATTTTACCAACCATGCCTGCACCACGGTGGGGTTCGCAATAGAAGGTGTAATCACCCGCAGGCGCGTCTGCTGGGAAGGTAGTTGTTTGCTTTTGACCAGGATTCATTAACAATTGCTTATGAGACAGAGATTTTGCTAAATCAGCGCTCTTAGCTGGGTTTTTGGCAGCATCAAACACAATATTATGAGGAGGAACTTTGTTGTTCACCCATTCAATTGTGTCGCCTGGTTTCACTGACACCTTGGCAGGTTCAAATACTAGTTGTCCTTTGTCATTACCCAGTTTTATTTGGTGTGTTTCAGCCGCAGCGCTGGGAGTAAATACAGCGAAGCTGCTAACAACTAAAAGGATCGTCAACACAGCTAAACTAAGGCGTCGCCAGCTTGCCGCAATCAATTTCATGGCTGTCTCCTAACAAACTTTTATTTTTCCTTTTTTATTTTAAATAAAATCAACACCAAATATGACAATATGTCGTAGATGCAATTTTTTTTTTAACTATTGGGGAAAATTAATAGGAAAAACTTGTGCATTCAGTAAAAATTACTCAATTGCGATCGCTAAAAACTTTATAAATTAACATAACGCATTTTTATTTTTTCTGACTTTTTATGCTTATCAAAATTTTTCTGTGCCCCAGCCAGGAGCCTTTTGTGCTGCTGTGAGGACGAAAGCGGCTAAACTTTCCACGATGGAAGTAGGAAATGGTATTGGTGACTGGGTGATAGGAATTTTCCCAATTCCCAGTCACCAATATCCAATTCCCAATTACGCCAGTTCGCTCAACGGAGGACGCCTCCGCACGCGACTGGCTCCCCAATGGTTCAGCACTCAGCCAGGGATTTAGTAATAGATTTTGCCGCCTCCCCACTTATCACCTAAAATCTTTGGTTGTAGAAGGATATGACCTGCGATCGTTTTTAAGTCATTCTCAGTGAGATTTCGCATTTCTGTGAAAATATCGGCACTCTTGGTGCTGGGATGTATTTCTGAAATCTCCTCTTCCCCATCATAGGTAGTAGGATTTTTCATGTAGTCTACCAATCCTTCGATGTTGTTACGGTTTGGTGTTGCTAGTGCTAACGCTTCTGGTTCGAGTCCCACATTCTGGTTTGTCTTGGTAACGCCACCAACATGACATTGAGCGCAAGCATATTGAAATAGGCGTTTGCCTTCTTTTACTTGTTTGAGGCTGAGGACGACGGTATCACCTTTATCATTTAATGGCACTGTTCTAGTAGCTTTGTCCAGTTCCAACGCAGTTGCGCCACCAACGAACAGTTGGAAAGTCAGCAAAGTAGTAGCCACAACAACGCTAATTAGTCTTCTAAACATGTTTCCCCTTAAAAATTTTGACGCTCAACACAGCTAAAAAACGATACTCAATCTCCAGCTAATTGTTAATGGCTATAGCCAAAGCCTGAGATAGCCTTTTCGGTGACTCTGGTATTAACCACCGAGTCAATGTTTCCTTTTGGATATATTCAGACAATATTTGCCAAATAATTGCCTTTGCATCCCTTAACACCAAACGGGTCTTTTGGTGTTGATTGGCAATTCCCAATTGGTCGTATACAGAAAACACTTTTTCTACAGGAATACTGTAGTTTGTTGTTATCTCTGCGATCGCTAGGTCTGCAAAACCCATAATGTTTGTTAACTGACAGATAGAGATTGAGTCGCTGTAATACCAATATCATGTTAAGAGTGCAATTTGTTGCCCAAATATGGAGTGGGGGATGAGGGGGATGAGGCTCTTATGGGTAGGTTTTTTAGATTTCGCGTTTTGGTTGACGCGCTTACGCGGGGACACGGGGACGCGGAGAAAGATTTCGGAACGAAAAAATAGGTTTTTTCAGACTGAATATGAAAAACCTACCCTTGAAAGGGGAGATGAGGGGGATGTGGTTCGACTTCGCTCACCAACCGGGGGGATGAAGGAGAATTTTCTCCGTGTCCCCTGCTCATTCCCCATTCCCAATAACCACTAACCCTTACCGCCGGTGAAGGTGACGTTTTGGATAAAGTAGCGATTGAAAAAGGCATAAATAGCTAAAGCTGGTAGAGTGAATACCATAGAAGCTGCCATAATATAATTCCAATAGCTGATGTATTGACCTTTGAAGGAGTTCAGCCCCAAGGGTAGGGTAAACATTTCTGGGTCGAATAGGATAACTAGCGGCAGTAAAAAATTATTCCAACTACCCATAAATACAAAAACAGCTTGTGCTGCTAGTGCTGGTTTTGCCAAAGGTAAGACAATATGCCGAAAAATCCCAAAGGTATTTAGACCATCTAGCTGAGCTGCTTCTTCTAATTCTTTGGGAAAATTTACAAAAAACTGCCGCATCATAAAAATGAAGGTGGCATTGACCATGCTGGGTACAATCATGCCCTGGTAGGAATTAAGCCAGCCGATCGCTTTTAAAATCAAAAATGTGGGAATTAGTGTGATTTGCGCTGGTACTGCTAACACTGCCAAGATGAGGAAGAACCAAAAGCGTTTACCCACAAAGCGCAGTCTCGCTAAGGCATAACCTGCCATAGAGTTAAGCAGCAAGTTTAATATGGTAACGCTGATGGCAATTATTAGACTGTTGAACAACCAGCGCCAAAATAGCGGTTCTTGGAGAAAGATTTGTTTATAGTTGTCAAAAGTAAAGTTTTGTGGTAGAAAATTAGGGTTGCCGCTGACAATTTCTGATAAGGGTTTGAAAGAAGCTGAAAGCGCCCAAAGAAAGGGGATCAGGGTGATGAGGGCGTAGATTGTCAGCACACAATACAGGAGGATTTTCAGCCAGAAAAAGCGAGAGATATTTTTCAAATTCTTTCGCCTCCAAACAGCCGTCGCTGAATTAAAGTCATAGCAATGATCACTGCTGCTAACAAAAAAGCGATCGCAGCGGCATATCCCATCTGCAAATTCCGAAATACAGCTTGGTAGATAAGTAGCACTACAGTCAGGGTAGCGTTGTTTGGCCCGCCAGTGCCACCAGAGAAGATGTAAGACTGGTCAAATAGTTGAAAAGTACCAATTACCCCCATTGCCACAACAAAGAACGTTACAGGCTGGAGTAGGGGAATTGTCACATAGATAAACTGCTGCCACCCATTGGCGCCATCAAGTTCAGCCGCTTCATACAATGATTGAGGAATATCCTGCAACGCTGCTAAATAAATCACCATAAAAAATGGGGCTGTTGACCATATGTTCATGATCATGATGCCTTTGAGGGCAACTGCTGGATCTCCCAACCAGTTATAGGTTGGTAATCCCACCGCAGCGAGAAAATCATTCAGCAACCCATCGGTGTTATAAATCCACATAAAAATGAGTGTCAGCACAGCCGAAGACGTGACAGTTGGCAAAAAGTAGAGGATACGCCACCAATTTTTACCGCGAATTCCAGAATTTAGAGTTACTGCCAAAATTAAAGCTAGGACAGTTTGAGTTGGCACAACAATTGCTACGTATTCTGCCGTATTTCTCAAAGCAATCCAAACCCGTTCATCTTCGGCTAGTCGCGTAAAATTACGAAAGCCAATAAACTCATATTGAATACCACCAAGTAGTTGTACTTTGTTAAGGGAAAGAACAACAGCGTAGAGAATGGGGAACACCACAAAAGTCCCTAAAACCAGAATAGTCGGCATCATAAATAGATATCCTGCGAGGCCTTCTGTGATGTTCCATTTGGGGTTTCTTCGTCGCCTGCTAATTTCCAACATTACTGAACCTCCTACTAATCCCGCGCTCAGGGAATTGGGAATTGGGAATTGAAAGAGGAATTTTTATGCTCTCGTTGTGTGATTTATTACGTTATAGTCAAGCTTAAAAATGGAAAGAACAGCAATCCCAAGAGTTAAAATTTGCTGTATTAGCAGCATAGAGGAAGCATGGACTGCGATTCGATGTGGTGCATCTGCCTTGGGTTTAGTTTCTTTTATGCCTAGCGGCCCTGGTGTCATTAATGAGGAATTAATTGCTCAAATTGCCGTTTGTGTACCACCACCAATAGCCACGTTTTTACTAACGTCTAGCCAAGATACTCGACAAATTATTCAACAACTCAAGTATTGTCGAACAAATACTGTGCAAATTTGCGATCGCCTAGAATCAGGAACATACCAACATATCCGCGATGCTTTGCCAGGAATCTCTATCGTCCAAGTTATCCACGTAACTACAGAAGCATCTATAGAGGAGGCCATGAAAGTGGCACCTGATGTGGATGCCATTTTGCTAGACTCCGGCAACCAATCGTTATTGGTAAAAGAACTAGGAGGAACAGGACGCTTACATAATTGGTATCTCAGCGCTAAAATCCGCGAATATGTGGAGGTGCCGATTTTCTTGGCAGGAGGATTAAAACCCGAAAATGTCGCTCTCGCCGTCAAGCAAGTAGCTCCTTTCGGACTAGATTTGTGTAGCGGAGTTCGCAGCAACGGCAAATTAGATGAGCAGAAGCTCAAGCAATTTTTTCAGCAATTAAGAAATTATAGTAACTAGGGAGTAGGAAGAGCAACTGCGGTTTCTATCTACAGTTGCTGTAGATTTCACCAAAACTATGATCGTGATGAATCTCAATTACTAAATCAACATCTGGAGATTCTACTAAAGGCTTGATGAATAATTCTGGATGCAGCGATCGCCAAAAATAATTGACAAACTGCTCTATCTCTGCATTGCTCATTCCTGATTTTCCAGCTGCAATCATCTGCTGTTCAGCCTGTTTACGCCACTCTAAAGAACAGCGGTAATCAATTGGACACAACACAATTAAGCTGTCTAATCGCTCCCATAGCGGTAGATACTCGTGAAGTCGGTAATTTATATCACGGGCAAATCTTCTATCTTCCTCTGTAATAATTGGTGGCGGTGCCATCTCAAATACGTGATCTGATATGGGTTTGACTCCTACAAACCAACCTTCAAACAACACAATATCTGCACTTGTAATCATTTCTGGAGTAGTGCGATCGCCAGCACCGCCATAAGCAGATTTATCAAAGCGAGGGACTAAAATCGGGCTGTGCAACTGACGGATCTGATCTAATAAATTTAAACCTAAGTCTATATCATGGGTTCCTGGTGGGCCGCGCCAAATCAAGCGGGGGTCTTGCTCTCTTAAAGCCAAGCGATCGCTATAAGTTTTATATAAGTCATCCAAAGACAAACTTAAGGTACGGTATCCCAATTCTTGCAGAATTAAAGTCAGAACCTGAGACATTGTGGTTTTACCTGTACCCTGTCCCCCCAAAATCCCTTGAATTAGTGGTCTTGCCAACTGTTGGCGGTGCGATGCTAATTTCATCGCCAACGGCAGCCACAAGTCCCACAACACCTGTTGCATTTTCTGGGGTTGCACCTGGAGCTTAGTTTGGCAAAATTGGCTAAAAGCTGGTAACACTGACTGAAGTAAATGCGATCGCGCTTGTATGACTTCATCGACATTTTTCCGTGTGATGCCAAAAGCTTTCGCGCGTAACTCATCTGCTAGCGCTGCTTTTGGTGCTTCCTTCCAATCCCCAATCTCCCCCATCTAAACCTCCGGGGTACTCCCGCCACATCGGTACTCCGATTGGCGGCGATGGGGGACAGGAGAGTAATTAATAGGGTTCGATGCCTTATTAATTACTAATCTTTGTTGAATATTCATAAGCTAAAACCTTTGAGCGATAAGCATTTCGGGGTATAATTAAAGAGATCGAGTCAGTAGTCTACTGTTGGAGTCGAAGACCGGAAAACAAAAGCCCAAACCAACAGACTGAACCTTAAAAACAAAGTGTAGGGGGTTCCAGAAAGGAGTGATACTTGTCATCCCCGTTTTCTGGGTAAAACACTTTACGGATAAAGGATTGAGCATTTAGTTAGCTACTTGTTCAAAACAACGGTAAGGACATATCGTTGCTGCCTGTGGAGGATACTGGAATACCAGTCCTAAGAAGCAGGAAACTCTATCCGCGAGGTTAGATGCTCCCGTTACACCGCTTGCGGTTAGCGCTATAGTTGTCACTTTTTCCTTCACGACCCCAGCTTAAAGGCTTCGAGAAACAAACTATAGATAAAACCAACTTTCAGAAGATTTAATGAGTCTACCCAGAGCGATCGCCTAGATAAAAAGCTCTGACTGTAAAATATTCTGCTAGTAATTTCTGTTAACAGTACTAAAAACGCAGCTACTACAATATCCAATTCAGCCCGTTGACCTGCTGTAGTCGAAACTGCGCTTCCCAGGAAAAAACCAAACAAAAAACTAATGATCAGCAATGATATCCGCCGCCAGGGATTTAAAAACCATTGCTCTAAGCGTGTGGCGATCGCATCCAATAGGTTGTTGAGACGGGTATTTTGCATAAGTGAGGGAATGGGGAATGGACAAGAGGACGCGGGGACGCAAACAAAATTTCTTCTTTATCTCCCCAGTCCCCTGCCTCTGTCCTCATCCCTAAAATGTCTCAAAGATATTGGTTTTGGCATAGGCTTGTTTGTTAATATTGTAAATATATTAGGTTCCCAGGGTTCATCTTGATTTGAGACCAATTAACCCTTACACCCTTACACCCGCTTCCGTTGCGGGCTTGGTCAGGTAGAGGGCATCGTTACCCCTTTGTGATTAAACATTGAGGGAACTGATACCTCAAAGTATTTTCTACTCACTATGATACTTATGATACTTTGCTGACTTAATTTCAGGAAAGTACACAGTGGGCTGTTTTATGTAATTGCCCTTAAAGATAGTAGGTTACTATCTGGTCAAACCTAAACAAAATTATTATTTCTAAAAAATATCAACATGAAATCTTCAGTGTATCGTAACATCAGTGTTACAGCTTTTTGCTTGGGACTGCTTGCACTAGTGGTAGGATGCTTAGAAATGAGCGTGTCCTTCGAGTCTACAAACCCAGATACCTCAAACACAGCCCCTGAAACTTCCCAGTTGGATGGGACTTCATCTATAGCTAGTTCACCGCAAAAAGCGATCTCAGCTAATTTAGCTACAACAACGACCTCAACTAAACAGCTAGAACACAGTAATAGAGAAAATACTCATTCTGCCTTGACGCATCCTCATAACTCGGTTGACAAAACCAAGGCTCAAGGGACTTTGCGAATGAGTAATCAAACAAATCAGCCTGTACGGCTAGCCTTGCTAGCACGACAGTCGTTAGCAAAAGGCTCTTCCTCTCAACAAGATAAATACGATATGCCAGCACATTGGGATTTTGCTCCCCAAGAAGGTAGTGAAAAGGGGCTGATTCTCTCCTTACCTCAAGGCAATTTAAATTTAGACAAAGGTGATATTTTAGTTGCTTTCGCCCAAGATGGTTCCCGGCGCTATTGGGGGCCATATGTTGTTGGGGAAACTTCATCGCCTAAATGGAATGCTCAAAATCAAGAATGGCAACTAGTGTTAAGTGGTGAATGATGAATGTTCATGAGTGCTGAGTATAATTGTTTAGCTATTTGCTCATAACTCATCACCGTTTTGATGAAAAGAACAAAACTTAAACAACTAACGACTACTAAATCAGTGAACAATTATCAAAGTTTGAGGTGTGGGATTTAAACCTGTGTCTCAAATGAGCCATTGATAAAAGCAAGGACTCAGCAAAACTTTGATAACTGATACTTCGACTTTGCTCAGTACAAGTAATTGATAACTGATTTTAAAGAGGATGAACTTGAGCGTTAAGGGCACTGTTGAGCAGTGGTTCAACAATCTAGAAAAGCGTCCAGCCCTTGCTGTGACTGTGGCAGTGCTATGGTTGATTTTGATTGGCTTTTTAGCTTTTGGGTGGAATTTGGGCAATATTGGCTTGATTGATGAAACAGAACCACTGTTTGCAGAAGCTTCTCGTCAGATGTTCATCACAGGCGATTGGATTACCCCATTTTTTAATGGACAGACTCGTTTCGATAAACCTGCTTTAATTTACTGGTGTCAATTGATCGCCTATGCAATGATCGGAGTCAATGAGTGGGCAGTGCGTTTACCATCTGCGATCGCGGCGATGGGTGTGATTAGTTTAGCTTTTTACACTGTACAGTGGTGTCTCGCAAAACAAGATGTACTAGAAGAAACTTCACGCTCGACTCGCCGCTACTTAACAGCTTTTATAGCCGCAGCGATAATGGCATTCAATCCCGAAATGATTATTTGGGGAAGAGTAGGTGTATCAGATATGCTACTTACTGGATGCACAGCCTCAGCTTTGTTGTGCTTCTTTTTAGGGTATGCGGGGACTGGGGACGCGGGGACGCGGGGACGCGGGGATGCGGGGACGCGGGGACGCGGGGATGCGGAGAATTACTTGAGTGTGTCATCTTCCCAACACCAATTCCCAACTCCCAATACTTCTTTTTTGCTCAGTACAAGTTCCCAATTCCCTAACAAATGGTATTTGGCTTGTTATGTGTTGATTGCGGCGGCAATTTTGACTAAGGGGCCAGTGGGTATTGTGTTGCCAGTGATAATTATGGCGGCGTTTTTACTGTACCTGGGAAAGGTGACAGAGGTGTTGCGAGAAATGCACATTCTCTTAGGTATTGCGATTATTTTAGCTTTAGCTCTGCCCTGGTATGTATTAGTTATTTGGCGTAATGGCTGGGATTACATTAACTCGTTTTTTGGTTATCACAACCTAGAACGCTTCACAGGTGTTGTTAATGCTCACTCAGCGCCTTGGTATTTTTACTTTTTAGTAGTGCTGTTAGGTTTTGCACCATACTCAGTTTACTTGCCAGTTGCGATCGCCAGATTAAAGTTTTGGCAGCGATCGTACTGGCTTGCTCAAGAACGTTCTGGGCAATTAGGTTTATTTGCCTGGTTCTGGTTTGCTGGCATATTTGGCTTTTTTAGCGTCGCTGTCACCAAACTCCCTAGCTATGTATTGCCCCTAATGCCAGCAGCAGCCATCCTCGTAGCCCTACTCTGGAGCGATCTTATCCAAGACACAAGGACACAAGGACACGGGGACACGGGGACGAGGGGACGCGGGGACGTAGGCAGTTTTATCTCCGCGTCCCCCTCACTCCTCTGGACTGGCTGGATAAATGTGATCTTTTTATCAATTCTGTCTGTAGTACTATTTCACGGAACTCAGTTGATAGGACGCGATCCAGCTGTTCCCAACTTCCGCCAGCTAATTCAACAGTCGGGTTTACCAGTAATTGGGGGTGTAATTTGGCTTGTTTGTGCTGTCTTGGTTGCGGGGTTGTTACTAAGTCGCCGTTGGCAAAATATTATCAATATTAATTTGCTAGGGTTTGTATTTTTTTTGATTCTGGTATTGACACCTGCATTGTTTTTAATGGATCGAGAACGTCAGTTACCCTTAAGAGAATTGTCCGCGATCGCATTGCAAGCAAGACAACCAAATGAAGAATTGGTGATGGTTGGCTTCAAAAAACCTAGTGTGACATTCTACAGTCAAACTCAGGTTAATTACTTAAGATTTTCCAAAGACACTGTAGAGTATATCAAAAATCAAGCGGTAAAAAGCTCAAAGTCGCCTTCGCTATTGCTTCTGGCTGAACAGAAAAGGTTTTTGCAAATGGATTTACAGCCAGATGAATACAAGAATTTAGGCACTAAAGGTGCTTACACCCTCACCAGAGTTTCTTTGAAGAAAACCAAAAAGCAGAAATTGGATATATCTTCTTATAAGGAAAATGCCGAAAACCCTTGACAAACAGCAACGTAGTTGCGTTTTTCGGACTTCAGGCGAGGGATGAAGGCGCTTAGGGGGCGTTTACTATTCTTCATGCTTAAGAGCATTGATCGTGTTGACCATCGACAGCTAAAGCTTGATTAATCTGGCTGAGTAGGTCTTCCATTGATATTGAACGTGGTAATATTTGAGTAGCGATCGCCTCAACAACAGTTTCTACTGATTCAGTTCCACTTTTTTTGTGCTTCTCATGAGACTGAGAATTTGCTTGTATGTGATTTAATCGCTGGTTAAGCACCACAATTGGTGGTAGTTTGAAAGGCACATCTTTCAACGTTTTGAGTGCTTTTAGCATCTCTTTATTGATAGTTGACTCTCCTAAACAAATTAACAGTAAGTCAACGCTTTGGTGGCGAATTTGTTGTAGCACTTCTGCCCAACAGCGACTCATAGCTGCCTTGAAACCTGCTGTTTGTAAATACTGAATTAAAGCTTGAAACCACTCAGATCCTCGTTCAGCAGTTTCACTACTGATTGAACAATTGTTTTCTATTTGCTCACTTTTAGTCTGCTTGCGTCTTCTTTGTGGTAAATCTCGTAGCGTTGTCAAATCTACCACCAAGATATTGGGGGGACAACAGACACCGGAGGCAATTTGCAATACCGATAATAAAGCATCTGTCTTCTCGGTTTGATTGCTATGATCTTTACCCAATGGTGCCAGGCAAGGAAACACAGATAATCCAGGTATTCCAGAGGCAATCAAAGTGGTATCAACATCGCAAGTGACCAATGGTAAGGCTGTCAAACGCGGGTGCTGAGTCAGTTGCTCTAGATAAATTTGGGCCGCAGAACTATCGACATCTAGCAAAATTACATCAAATTGCCATACTCGCGCTAAAAGCTCTGCTTGATCTAAGTCATCTACTTCAATGACTCGATGTTCTCGCAGTGAGAGGTGGGGGTTAATTACTTCCAATTCTGGATTTACTAACCTGAGAATTCTGAGTGGGGTCTGAGTGGTGCTTGCTTCACTACTCTCTAATCCAGGTAGCGATACTTCTGGCGCAGCGCATAATTTTTCTAGAAGTGGAGCCAAGGTCTGATGCTCGACTGGTAAGCTGATAAAACCATCAGATCGGTTAGCAAATGCTTGCTCTTTTTCGGCGGCCGTCGCCGTCACAATTACAGATATATGGCGGGTTGCGCTATCAGATTTGAGCAAGGTCAATACATCCCAACCTGAGAGCAGAGGTAGCAGTGGATTCAAAAATACAGCTATCGGTTGTAAACGTCTAGCTTTTTCTACTGCTTCTGTTCCCGATCGCGCAATGACTACACGATAACCTAAACCTTTGAGTTGCTCGGTTAAATCTTCAATATATCGGGCTACTGCCTCGACTACTAAGACTAAACGTTGCGAGGATGTAGGTTGGTGTTGTGCAGATGTATTGATGCACGGCGCTGGTAGGGAATTTTGCTCTTGTGTATTTGTGGCTTCTAGCTCACAGTAGCCTGTTTTTGGGGGACTGGGCGGTAGAAGCAGTGTAAATTGGCTGCCTTTGCCTTCACGAGATAGGAAGCTGACATCTCCACCGTGGAGACGAGCCAAGGCCCTGGTTAACACTAGACCCAAACCTGTACCTTCAAATTGGCGAGTCAGGGGATTTTCTAGTTGTTGGAATTTTTGAAAGATTAAATGTTGTTGATGTTCGGGAATACCAATTCCTGTGTCCCAGACAGTAAAGGCAACCCATCCTTCCCAGCGGCTCACCCTTAGCCCGATTTCACCAGATACCTCAGTAAACTTAAAAGCATTGGAAAGCAGGTGGACGAGCATCTGACGCAAGCGTAATTCATCCGCCACAATTTGGTCTAAACCGGATTCAATCGAGAGGGTGAATTGAGGAGCAGAGGCGCGTGGGGGTTGGGGCTGGGGGGTGTTGGCTTTGCTGCTTTGGCTTTGGATAGCTTTGGTTTCTGAAAGGGCGCGATCGCACACTGCCCGAATTGTCACTGGAGTCAAGGTCAATTCCATCTGTCCCGTCTCCATGCGAGTCAAATCCAAAATGTCATTGACTACGCTCATTAAATGACGCCCGCTTTGATGAATTAACCCTGCATAACGAGCTTGACGCTCGTTGAGTTCTCCTAACTGCCGATCTACGAGCAATCGCGATAATCCTAATACAGCGGTTAGGGGAGTTTTCAGTTCATGGCTAATACAAGCTAAAAACTCATCCTTTAACCGATTTAGTTGAATCAGATCAGCATTCTTAGCTGCTAACTCTTTGCATAACTGTTGCTGTTCAGTCACATCTGTGGCTAACACCAACCATAAGTCAACTCTAAGTTCTGAATCTGAAGCAACCGCTAAATTACTGGGTTCTGCTGACTTATAACTCCCTGGTGAATATGGCTGGAGTAACATCTGGGATTCAGAACTCATGAATCTGAATTCCGGACTATCCAAAGGAATTTTGGCAAACTGCCAGATTCGCTCTTGACCGTTTTGCACCTGCACAACGCAAGTGCAAGTACCTAGTTGATTATCCCAGAAGCATCGGCTAGCTGCTTCTGGGGATGCTGACTGCTCTTGCAGCTTGTTAATTGCTTCACTTGTGAGTGACAAACTATTGTCAGGGTGACGTTTGCTAGATGTTAGCTGCTCATCACTGCCACCATCGTTTTCTCTGCCATTGGGGTAAACTTTGAGCGCTTGTTGGCTAGCGTATTCGGAGTTTTTGGCGCGAATTGGAGTTAGTATTGTCTCTACTTGTTGCCTAACTCCTTCTGGATCTTTCAATACTCCTAGCTGTTGCCACCAAGCTGAATTGTGCGCTACGACTTCACCAGTACCTGTTTGTAGCATTAAAGGCCAAGGCAGTCTTTCAAGTAACTGTATTAGTGGTTTGTGTTCATTTTTTGTTCGCAGATGCGAGTGAGTAGTGATATCAGGCTCGTATTCTAAAAGCTTTCCAGGAAAAGACTTCCTAGAGGTGGCTCTGAGGGAGGATAGTGAGTTGATCGCCATCCGCTCCTGAGTCAAAATTTGTAATAGGCGTGAATTATCTACTAGCCCTAAAAATTTGCCATCAGAGTCAATCAACGCCCAATCTAAGTTTTGGTTTTTTGGGTTTTGTTGGTAACGCCACCACAAACTCAATTGTTCTAGGCGCTCGGTCGCTGGTATAGTCTGTATAGGCTCAATTAAAGTTTGAGCGAAGGTAGAGATTTGCTGTTGTAGATTTAAAAATTGCTCATCACCATCTGCTAATAGTTTTTGTATTAAACGGGCAGAATACAGCAACCCTACTGGGCATTGATGTAGATTCACCACGACCAAGCGATCGCACTGCTCTTTGGCAAAAATCTCTAGCACTACTGCCAGAGTACTTGTTTCTACGCAGCTAGGTACGGTTGCTATGAAGTCATAAAGCGGGTACTGTAGCATTGACATAAGGCTTTGGGGGTTATTCTTCCTGTAGAGATCTTTGGCATCACCATCTGTCAACTGCCGATGGTCTTCTTGCCAGCGATCGTAATCCTCCAGGAAGATGCATATAGATTTTGGTTATATCTTCAACACCATCAACAAACCATGGGCTTTGCCTTTGTGGATACTTGATTGTATCCGATTAATTCACGGTGATATTTTATTCGCCGTTCATCATTTTAGTGGCTAGCCTCACCGATGTCCTACTGGTATTGAAACTCTTCATCGATAGTGACAGCTAAAACAATTATGGCCCCAAAGATTCGCTTTAGAACCTTGAGGAATTATAATGATTTACAATGCGACAATCCTTTAAGTTCGTTTAAGTATCTTATCAAGGAGTAAAACGAGAAAATCTATATTGAGATAGATATACATATGTTAATCATAGGTTAACTAACGTAACCTTCAAGCCAAATACCTCATCAACGACCTACTAAGTATTACCACTCAGTCGCTGCATCCAGTTGTTGAGTAGACAGCAATATCAGTTGACATGACGCACTTTTTCAAGTGAACTTATAAGTTTACCAGCACTTCAGTCGCTCCTGAATGCGTTTGTTCTTAAGCCACCACAACCTCTTGATTAGAGCAATAATCGATGAGATATACAAACGATAAATGATATTACCTATATTGATTGTAGAATCTGATGTTAAAAAAATCTTAACCAATTTATTTGACCCTGCCAAGCAACAAAGTTTAATGCGCTGGCTGGATAAATTTATTGATACTTTTACTTGGCGATCGCCTTACTTGTCTTTGGATGCAGCTATGCCTGCTCAAGGCATATACTTACCGCAGCTGGCACAACTAAACTCGTACAAACAAATTCTAGACAAATATTGCTATGTATTGGCGTGTTACAAGCCAAAAAACCAAGAGCTTTTTCAGCAAATGAGTCTTGAAGATAAGCAACAATTGTTGCAGCAGATCAAATCAGATTACAGTCAAATTCTTATAAATTACTTTACCACAGACAAAAAGCTGAAAGAAAAAATTGATAAATTTATCAATGCCATATTTTATGCTAATATTCCTGTGCCCCAAATTATTGAAATTCACATGGAACTAATCGACGAATTTTCCAAACAGCTAAAACTAGAAGGAAGGAGTGATGAAACATTACTTGATTATCGTTTAACGCTGATAGATGTCTTAGCTAACTTGTGCGAAGTTTACAGATGTTCAATTTCTAAATAAATGGAATTTATCTGTGTTGAGATGATCACGAACTACCACTGTGACATTGCTGGCCTTGGGGCGATCGCGTCCTGTGTTTCTCTTGTTATGCCTAGCCTGTACCTATTATGAATAAAGCCAGAAAAACCTACGTCCTCAAGCTTTATGTAGCAGGGAACACGCCTAACTCAGTGCGGGCCTTAAAAATGCTCAAAAACATCTTAGAACAGGAGTTTCAGGGTGTTTACGCCTTAAAAGTGATCGATGTTCTCAAAAACCCACAACTAGCAGAAGAGGACAAAATATTAGCCACCCCAACTCTCTCTAAAATTTTACCTCCACCTGTTCGTAAAATCATTGGTGATCTTTCAGATAGGGAAAGAGTATTAATTGGATTAGACTTACTTTACGAAGAATTGACCGAAGAAGATTATTTTTCAGAGTAAACTATTTAATCATAAAAAATTCCAGACAAACTATTAGTATATAGAAAAACCGGGTTTCATACCCATTGATGATGAACCAATGAGTGAAAACGAGCAAACAGAGCTAAACAAAGCACCGTTAATTGGAGGTGTAGAAAAGATTCGCACGATGATAGAGGGTTTTGACGATATCAGTCATGGTGGTTTACCTGTTGGTAGAACTACCTTGGTTAGTGGAACCTCTGGAACAGGCAAAACTCTCTTATCTCTGCAATTTCTCTACAATGGTATTACCTATTTTGATGAAGCTGGGGTATTTGTTACTTTTGAAGAATCCCCTAGTGATATTATCAAAAATGCTTATATCTTTGGGTGGAGTTTGCAACGTCTCATCGATGAAGGCAAATTATTTATTCTTGATGCCTCCCCTGATCCTGAAGGTCAAGATATAGTTGGAAATTTTGATTTGTCTGCGCTCATTGAGCGTTTGCAATACGCCATCCGCAAATACAAAGCTAAACGAGTTTCAATTGACTCAATCACCGCAGTATTCCAGCAGTATGAAGCAATGGGAGTAGTGCGGCGCGAAATTTTTCGCCTGGTAGCACGGCTCAAACAACTCAGTGTCACTACCATCATCACCACCGAACGCAGCGAAGAATATGGCCCCGTTGCCTCCTTTGGAGTTGAGGAATTTGTTTCGGATAACGTGGTAATTGTTCGCAACGTTTTAGAAGGAGAACGCCGCCGCCGCACGGCGGAAATTCTCAAATTGCGTGGGACAACGCACATGAAAGGCGAGTATCCTTTCACAATTACCAATGAAGGCGTCAACATCTTCCCATTGGGAGCAATGCGCTTGACTCAACGTTCTTCTAATGTCCGGGTGTCTTCAGGAGTCAAAACCCTAGATGAGATGTGCGGTGGTGGTTTCTTCAAAGATTCAATTATTTTAGCCACGGGAGCTACCGGCACTGGTAAAACGCTGCTGGTGAGTAAGTTTCTCCAAGATGGCTGCATTCATGGTGAGAGGTCAATATTATTTGCTTATGAAGAATCCCGTGCCCAATTATCTCGTAATGCCTACTCTTGGGGAATCGATTTTGAAGAACTAGAACGTCAAGGTTTACTCAAAATAATTTGTACCTATCCTGAATCTACTGGTTTAGAAGATCACCTGCAAATCATTAAATCAGAGATTGCTGTTTTTAAACCAGCTCGGATAGCAATTGACTCCTTATCAGCATTAGCTAGAGGAGTTAGCAATAACGCATTTAGACAGTTTGTTATCGGTGTTACAGGTTATGCTAAGCAAGAAGAAATTACTGGTTTTTTTACTAACACAACCGACCAATTTATGGGGTCACATTCGATTACTGACTCTCATATTTCCACGATCACCGACACGATTTTGATGTTACAGTATGTAGAAATTCGTGGCGAAATGTCGCGGGCAATTAACGTTTTTAAAATGAGGGGTTCTTGGCATGATAAAGGTATCCGCGAGTACAATATCACCGCCGATGGCCCAGAAATTAAAGATTCTTTCCGTAACTACGAACGGATTGTTAGTGGTGCCCCGACCCGCGTTAGTATTGATGAAAAGGCGGAACTTTCTCGCATAGTAAGACGTTTTGAAGATAAACAGAGTTCCGATTCTTAAATTTGGTATCGTAGTATATCCCTTCCTAAATTTAGTATCGTGCTATATTCTGTGGTGAGTGAAAGTTTTCTGCCGCTAGATTGATATTTTTGTGTGAGGGGATGCGGTGAAAGGACAGCAATTATTCCATAGCTTCTTGCCTGGTGTGACAGCAGCGGTCGTAATAACCCAGCCTGCTTGGGCTGGTACTGTGAAAGTAGGTGGGGTACAGCTGGCGTCTTCTCCTAATGTTTTGACTTCTACCTACAGTCAAAACTTAGTTGCGGACATCACAAATACACAGCGTTCTCAAACTAGGGATGCTAGTGTTCCAACCCAATTACCCACTGCTGGTTTGACTCGGTTTCATATGCAGCCTTTAAGTTACAACAGTATCCCAGTGGTTATGACTGGCAGCACTGTTGTGCCATTAAGACAAGTATTAAAGAAAGATAAAGGTAAATTTTTCAGCTTGACATCTGC
This sequence comes from Desmonostoc vinosum, assembly GCF_059505385.1. NCBI lineage: Bacteria > Bacillati > Cyanobacteriota > Cyanophyceae > Nostocales > Nostocaceae > Desmonostoc > Desmonostoc vinosum. Next base: position 12,426 of record NZ_JCACKM010000051.1, on the reverse strand, counting down.
TGAGCATCCTACTTTTGGACTAGATGAGAATCGCTCGACAAAAAGTAATTTACAACTAAGGAATTTGGGCACTTCTCAAAAGAAGTTAGAGAGTGTAGTAATTTCTGACTCGGCTGCCAAACCCACTGCTGTTTCTTCTTCCAGGCAACCATTAGTCTCAAAGAAGAATTCTACAGCTACTGAGTTACGCACATTTTTGGGAACTTCAGCTACACCGACAGCAGCAAAGTTGTTGGTAGTGCAGAGGTGTTTGCAGGAGATGAACAAGAGCAACACAACTGTTGCAAGTTCTTTGCTGCTATCTTCAAGTACTTGTTCACAACAAAATGCGATTCGCAAACGCTTGGCTCAGAGTAATATCCCAACTGCGCCAGCAGATACGCCTCAGCAAACTCCCACGACACCGGGAACCGTCACCCCAGCGCCAACAGATACGCCTCAGCAGACTCCTACAACGCCGGGAACCGTCACCCCAGCGCCAACAGGTACCCAGCAAGTACCCGACAACCTCATCCAAAGTCCAAATCCCCTGCAATTTCCTACCAAGCCAGAGGAAGTAACAGTTCAGGGAAATCAACCCATTACTTTAGGGCAGGCTTTGGAGTTAGCACGGCGAAACAATCGCGATTTACAAGTATCGATATTGGAGCTAGAACGTAGTCGAGGCGCTCTGAGGGAGCAACAAGCTGCTTTGTTACCTACTTTGGGGATTAGTGCTGATATTAGTCGTAGTCAGTCTGCTAGTACCCAGCTGTCAATAGAACAACAAGAACAAGCCACTGGCATCTCACAGCCAGAGGAAGCTACTACAGCTTTTAATGGTCAAGCAGAACTTTCATATAATATCTACACCTCTGGAAGACGGCAAGCTCTGATTAGAGAGGCAGAGGAGAGAGTACGCGTCAGCGAATTATCTGTGGAGAATCAATCTGAGGAAATCCGTCTGAATGTTGCTACTGAATATTACGATTTACAACAAGCAGATGAACAAGTACGTATTGCTCAGTCAGCGGTGGAAAATGCCGAGGCTAGTTTGCGTGATGCCCAAGCGTTAGAGCGAGCTGGGGTTGGTACCCGATTCGATGTATTGCGATCGCAGGTAAACCTAGCCAATGCTCAACAAGACTTAACAAATGCGCGTTCCCAGCAAGCAATTGCTCGCCGACGCTTGGCTACCCGGTTGAGTTTGCCACAGTCGGTGAATATCAGTACCGCAGACCCTGTACAATTAGCTGGTCTTTGGAACCTCAGTTTAGAGCAAAGCATTGTCCAGGCTTATCAAAACCGTCCAGAACTACAACAGCAACTAGCGCAACGCAACATTAGCGAGCAGCAACGTAGACAAGCTCTGGGTGAGTTGGGGCCTCAAGTGAGTTTGATTGCTAGTTACAACCTGTTAGACCAGTTCGATGATACTATTAGCGTCACCGATGGTTATTCATTAGGAGTGAGGGCGACTCTCAATTTATATGATGGTGGAGCGGCAAAAGCAAGAGCAGCCCAAGCAAGAAGTAATATTGCGATCGCCGAAACACAATTTGCTGAGCAGCGCAATCAAATTCGCTTCCAGGTAGAAGACGCCTTTTCTACCCAGCAATCTAATTTGGAGAACGTACAAACCTCTAACGCAGCTCTCGAACAAGCTAGGGAAGCTTTGCGCTTAGCTCGTCTGCGTTTCCAAGCTGGTGTAGGTACTCAAACTGATGTGATTAACTCAGAAAACGACCTGACACGAGCCGAAGGTAATCGAGTGACAGCAATTCTGGATTATAACCGAGCGCTGGCTCGTTTACAAAGAGCTGTCACCGCGAGGGGTTTACGTTAAGAAGAAGGGAATAGGGAACAGGGAACAGGGAACAGTTTTTCCTATTTCCTGTTTACTATTTGGGACTAAGAGATCTCTCAATTGATGATTATGACAAATCCTTTTGTAGAGACGTTGCAATGCAACGTCTCTATAATTTATGACACGTCACATTCTTTTTTCAAATTGGGATAACATAACTGAATTAAGGCTAACTCCAAAGACAATAATAAGGGTTTGGGCAGGAGTGACTAAAGTAACATCGAAAGAAATTGCACAGTTTCGCTCTCAATTGGCTGATGATCCTGTAGCTATGGAAGCACTCGATTTAATTGAGGACTGTGAAGGAGATTTAGAAGATGCAGCGATGACACTAGCGATTAAAGCAGGACAAGAACCAGAGCGAGCAAATTCCGAGTGGTTAGATGCTTTGGCTAGAAAATGGCGGGCAGTTATTTGTGAGCAAGAATATCGGCAAGAGTTGTTAAATAGCTCACTTGTGGGGATGATGGAACATATAAAAACAATGCCAGCTTTTCCTAAGATTCTAGCTGCAACAGTTTTGATATATGTTCTCAAGCAAGGTGTAAACAATTTCTGTGAACCACTGGATTCGCTAAAATAGGAAACAGGTGACAGAGGATAGAAACAAAAGATTTTTATACTAATTTCAAAAAAGAATGTAGCAGATAGACAATTATAGAGACTAGCTTTTGCCACGTCTTTACTAAAGGATTTGTCACTGTCTCTTGCTCTGTTGTGCCAATTTAGACAAGTATTATTAGATTAATGAATTACCTTGTTGCCGTACTATCAGACCGTATCCAAGCCGAAGCTGCTTCCGTAGCTTTAGAAAAAGATGGTATCAAAAGTACTATTTTGGGTAAAGGTTACAAAACAGCTGACGAGTTCGGCTTAATTGATCCTCAAGAACAAGCCAAAAAGCAAGCGAAGTTGATGGCGATTTGGTTGATTCCATTCGGGTTTTTCGCTGGTTTTACCTTCAGCCTAATTACTGGTTTGAATACCTTTGCTTGGGCGGGAGAAATTGGCAATCACATCATTGGGGGATTGCTGGGTGCTGGGAGTGGTGCTATGGGTAGTGTATTTGTGGGCGGTGGAGTTGGCTTACTCGTAGGCGGTGGTGACGCTTTACCCTACCGTAACCGTTTAGATGCAGGCAAATATATTATTGTAGTCCAAGGTTCTGAAACTCTTACTCGGCAAGCAACCCGAACCTTACGTCAGTTTGAGCCAGAAAATATCCAGGGTTACGCTGATACAAAGAATTAGGGAATGGGGAATTGGGAATTTGTATTGAGTCTACAATTTATAACTTGTGATTTTTGAGAATGTTGCCAAGAGAAGAGCTTTTAAAGGGTGTTGAAAATAGAGATAGTCTAGCGCGTGTGATTGATCAGGCGGAGCAAGCAATCAAAACTTGGGAAGTTGTTTTGACAGATTTTCTCTCACCTCCAGAGTTAGCAGAAATACAACGAGTGTTTAGTCGTTTAACAGAGGTACAATTAGTATCTTGGGGTGGATATCCGCAAGCTGAACGTCAAAGAATTGCGATCGCCCGCTCTGAAATTCCGTTAGATCAGTCCCAAGTTGAGCTTGTGGCTTTAGAAATTGCCGGAAATTTTCTCTTTGATACCGCCACTCACCGCGACTTTTTAGGCGCAATGCTGGGAACAGGAATTGTCCGCGAAAAGACGGGAGATATTATTGTTTTAGGCGAACGAGGGGCGCAGGCAATTGTCACACCCGAGCTGGTAGAGTTTTTAGAGATGAGTCTTAAACAGGTGCGTTCTGTGCCTGTGAAAATCCAGCAGATTGAGATCAACGAGTTAAAGGTTAGGGAACCGAAAAAAAAGGAATTGACTACTGTAGAGGCTTCTTTAAGGTTGGATGCGATCGCATCTGCTGGTTTTAGTATGTCTCGTAATAAAATGGTTGATTTAATCGACTCTGGTGATGTTCGCGTCAATTGGAAGGAAATTACTCAAGCGAGTTCTCAAGTCAAATCAGGAGACTTAATCGCCATTCGCGGTAAAGGACGTTTAGAAGTGGGCGAAATTGCCGTAACTAAAAAAGACCGTTATCGCGTGCAATTAACTCGATATATGTAATTTTTTATGCACTAAATCTTATTAATAATTCTTCACGAGATAATTGTAAACACAAAGGCGTAAACTCCTCTGGAGATAACTGTAGTAAACTATCAACAACTCTCGACAGTTCTTCGTCCACAGAACCAAACCTGTATCTCAATAAATTTTCCATGACTAAACGTTGTCCCTGCTGTACTCCCTGCTGTACTCCCTGCTGTACTCCCTGCTGTACTCCTTCTTGCACAGCCTGCGCTCTGGCTTCTTGATAAGCTTGGGTTAAATTCATCATTAGCTCCTGATCGTCTTGAGTTAATTCGAGCTTGCTCATAACGCTGATTTGCCATCTGTAAACTATTTCTAGAACATTACGACGCACTAGGTTTTCTGGTGGTAAGGCAACTAATTCTTTAACTGCTTGCTGTTGAACATTTCCCCTACCCAGAAGCCTAAACCACAGTGTTTCTTCTGTGACAGGTAACTCGTTAATGGCGATGATCGCTGTTCGCAAACTTTTGGGTAGAAAATACACCCCTGATAGCCAGTTTGCTAACTTTAGTTTAGCGCCAAAACTTTCTAGTAATCCTGGGGAAGCTGACGGTGATAAAATCCACAACCGTGCTAGACTATCCTCCAGTAAAGTTGTATTTTCTCGCTTGGCTTGGCGTTGGCAATCTGCAATCACTGTTAACAGCTTCAATAGGCAATTGCGTACTTCTGTCTTGCTGGGTTGATTGCGAAATGGTTCGAGTAAAGCTGTATTCAGCACAGCTATTCTTCCTAGTAGTCCGAGACTTTGGGCTTGATTTAGAGATGTGGGTGCAGGTGAAAACAAAATATCAACTTGTCGAGCCTCATCAATCACTTCCTTATTGGCTTCTACTTTACCCAAGGGTGATAGTAGTTCTTCTAAAAATTGCTTGGCGAACTGATCGTGAGGTTTGCGGGTCATTTTTTCTGATTTTCTAATAAGTATAAAAATGTACTTAATATTTATCTATCAGAAAAGTGATCCCTGCGGCAGGCTGCGCCTACACCTTTTTGTTCTGGATTCCAAGAATTAGACTTTAAAACGTTTTGCCAACATATTTAAGAGAATTTTTCGAGGTACTAATCGAGCTAATGTGCTTCTAATTTGAGTAGGAATATCACTAATAAAAACAGTTGGTTGCCAATCCTCGAACGCTTTTAAAGATTTGCAAACTACTTCTTGGGCAGAATATACTTTTTCTGTGCTTCCTGCCAAGGCTGGAGGAAAATGAGCTTCTGTAAAAAAGTTAGTTTCTATAGGCCCTGGACAAGTAACTAAAACACGAACACCATATTGACGATTTTCTGCCCATAATGCTTCGCTAAAACTAACAATAAAAGCTTTACTAGCAGCATAAACAGAAAGGTATGGAATAGGTTGAAATGCAGTGATTGAAGATACGTTAATGATGCCGCCAGCATGACGTTGACGCATTAATGGTAAAAACTGATGAGTTAAATCTACCAAAGCTAGAATATTTAATTGTACAATTTTGAGTTGGCGTTCTCTATCTCGTTCAACAAAATCACCATAATCACCAAAACCAGCATTGTTGATTAATAAATCAATTGTCAATCCCTTGGTTTTAGTGGCATCAAAGACAGCAGTGGCTGCATGAGGTTCTGTAAGGTCTTTAATAATAACATCTACTTGAATGTTGTATTGTTCTTGAAGTTGTTGAGCTAGTTGATTGAGCTTTTCTTCGGAACGAGCAACCAAAACAAGATTTGTCTGACGTGCAGCTAGTTCTTGAGCAAAGGCTTTACCAATACCACTGGATGCACCGGTAATTAAAGCAGTTGGCATTATTTGATCAAAATTGATTCTATTTAACTTATAAATACTAGCGAGATTTGCTAATAATTTTTAACCATCCAGAGTTATATGCCAATAAGAGTATATGCATCTGATTGGCTCAGTGCATTGCAGGAAATAGGAAAAACTGTTCCCTATTCCCTAATTCGAGAAAATTAAGCAATCACATGCATGTACAATACCTAAACACGAAAAAGATAAAAATTGCAAAAGCTACACCTGCATAAAATACGCTGCTAATTCCACCCAAACCAAAGGCTATACCCATTAATAATGGGCCTAATGTTTGTCCTAAACCGAAAAATGTGCCGTTAATCGAGAGAATTGTTGCCAGATACTCTCTTGGTGCTAAATCTGCTAAAAGTGTTTGAATGCTAGGAAAACCGATACCAATTCCAATGCCAAAAATTGTATTAGGGATTAACAAAAACCAAAGACTTGGCATGAAAGGAACTATCAAAAGAGCTATGGCATACAAAACAAAAGATGCTCTAATTAAAGTTGTGGGTTTATATCTGACGGCCAATTTCCCTAATTGAGATGATGTGATGGTAATTGCCACAGAAACACTGGAAAGTAATATCCCAATAGTTGCAGATGGTGCTTTAAATGAATCGTTAATTAACTGTGGTAAGTAAGTTATAAAAGCTCCATAGAGTAGTATAAAGTTAGCACAACTTGCTGTAAAAAGACCAAATAATTGACGATTTCTGAGAACTTTGCCTGCGTTTTTTAAATATTCTCTGAGGTTGCGATCGCCTTGTGGTTCTGGATTTTTCAGCACAAATAATACTAACAATCCAATCGGAATTGCTAATAAGGATAAAGCAAAAGGATAGAACCAGCCAAATGTTGCTAATGCACCACCAATTGTGGGATAGGCTGCTGTGCCTACACTACTAATGCTGGCATTATAGCCCATTGCTTCAGTGCGTCTATCTTCTGTATATAAATCACCAATTAAAGTGATACTGAGAGAAAGTAAAGAAGCCGCACCAATTCCCTGCAACAATCTTAAAAACAGTAAAAGGTTAAAATCCCTAACAAAAGCACAAGCTGTACCAGCAATACCAAATAAAAATAGGGAAGGAACAACAATTTTCTTCCTTCCCCATCTATCAGCAGCGACACCAATAACAGGCCCTAAAATAACTGTTGGTAATGTAAATACTGTAATCAATAAACCCAGATTACTAGGACTAACAGTTAATGCTTTGGCTAATTTGGGAAAAGCTGGAGTTACACTCGATACGCCAATCACAGCAATCAATGAAACTGCACAAATAATTTGAAAATTCAGTTCTTGATAAACTGGTTTGCGGCGCTTTAATTGAATATTTTCCTCTGATGAACCCATAAAAGTTACCTGGATAGATCAGTTTACAAGAGCGCCTAATTATACCGATTTATGGGTGATAATAGCAATCTTGCAAAGCATAAGTTTTTTGTCAACTCTCATAGAGAAACCCGCTTTCTGAGTGGGGAATTGATTTGATGTTTCCAGATTTTGATTGATAATTGTGAACATTTGGTGATACAAGTCATGTTTTATACTACTCTTATGAAGTTAAGGATAATACAGACATACCACTTGCTTAAAAACAGGACAATATGACAGAGTTTTCGATTCTTAGTGGAATTGCAATAAAAACTGCTTTACCTGTAGTTGCAAAAAAAATCATTGAAAAAACTAAAAGTCGGTTAAATCCAACAGAGTTAGAACTGGCTATCAGAGAAGGGATAAATGCAGCTCAATCTGAAGATAATAAAAATACAAAAGGGCTTTTGTCTGCATTTGATGATAGGCAAATCGATAACTTTCTAGCTAAAGTATTTGAGTATTCAGCAGTTCAAAAAGAAATAGAGAAACCGCTAAAAGATGAAAAATTTCCAGATACACAGATTTTAAGTGAAGCATTTAAGCAAATAGCACAGAGGCAAGAAGTTAAACTAAATGAAGAATATCTTAACTCTTGGTTGAATACTTTTTGTAATACGTATTTTAAAGAAAGCCAAGCTTATCCAAGCTATCAAGCCACTAAAAAAAACTATTTACAACTAATAATCGTAAATTCAGAAAAAATACGTTTTGCTGGAATTGCTGAAACTAAAGTGACAGGAGGACAGGAAAAAGATATGTCCGAGTCCTTAGAAAGAATTTTTGTAATTCCAGATGTAAGAGAGGAGAATAATTTATTAAATTCTGAAGCTAATATTGCAGCAAATAAGCTATTAAATTACAGTGCTTTACAGAAAATGGTAATTTTAGGTGATCCTGGCTCTGGTAAAAGTACTTTAATGCAATATTTTGCTCTTAAAGTTGCTCAGCATAAGTTCTCAGAATTGGAATTACCAGAGCAGATAGATTTATTACCAATTTTAATTCAGATTCGTGATTTAGCAAAATGTCCAGATACTAATATTTTAGAATACTTGCAAAAGTCTATACATGAAAAATTCGCTTTAGATGTGCCGGAGGGATTTTTTGATTATTGGCTCAAACAAGGAAAAGCATTAATCTTACTTGATGGTTTAGATGAAATTGCTGATGAAGAGAAACGAATTAAAGTTGTACAACATCTTTATTCTTTTGTGAAAAATGAGCAGTATGCCCAAAACCGAGTAATTATTACATCTCGTCCTGCGGAATATAAGCGAGATTTCTTTCAAACAAAAGAGTTTCCTCACTATTTTATCCAGCCATTTGACGAGTCAAAAATTGATTTATTTATCGAGAAATGGTACAGCAGTCGTTTTCTAAACTCTCAAGACTCACAGCGCTGGCAAACTAGCTTACAAGATATATTAAACAAGCAAGAACGCATTAAATTATTGGTCGAAAATCCGCTACTATTAACACTTGTCTGTTTAATTCACCGATATGATGTGTATCGTTTACCACAAAGGCGTCACAACCTTTATGAATCAGCGGTAAAAACTTTACTCACAGGTTGGGAACAGATTCGATTTGAGGAAAAAGAAGCACCTATTAAAAAATTAAAATATATACAATCTGACGATTTGCAAAGATTGATGGAAAAACTGGCCTATTGGATTCATAGCCAAGAAAGTACAACAGAAGATAAAAATTACAGTACAATAGTCGATCGCAGTGAAATCATTGACCAATTAAGTCAAGACATTAAAAATCTCAAAGGTCTTGAACTTTACCAGGCTAAGCAAGCAGCAGAAAACTTCATTGATTATATTTCTGCTCGTTCTGGTTTACTGAATGAACAGGGACAAGGCTGTTATGCATTTGTACATAAAACATTTCAGGAATACCTCTGCGCTCAAGATATAGATTATTGTCGTCAAAATGAAGATAATTTTCAAATAGTGTTAGATCATATCAACAAATATATCTATAATCCTCACTGGCGAGAAGTATTATTACTGCTGATTGTGATTCAAAAACCCAACCAAATGGTTAAAGTGATTAACGCCATCCTTGATAAGGATAAAGATAACCAAGACTTGTATCATCATAACTTGTTATTTGCTGGTAGTTGTTTAGCTGAAGATCCTAAATATTTAAAGGCAGCAAATAATAATAAGGATAATGAGCTATTCTTACATATTTTGAACGAGTTGGTAAAGCTAGAAATCAATACTGATTTAGATGAAAAAATTCGCGCACAAGTATTTTTAATCTTCTGCGGTTTGAGTCAAACAGAGTTTGCAGAATCAGCACTTAGCATTTTGGAAGCAAATCAACAAAAGATAGATGAAGATAGAATACAAGAGTATCGAAATAAACTAGAAAAATTAAAAGTTTAATACTGCTACTGGACTGACGCAGCTAAAATAATGCATTAGTAGTGTGCGTTGCGCTTCGCGACAACGCACCATCAATCAAATCAAGATGGTGCTTTACTTCGTTAACGCACCCTACTGGCGTGTCAAGGCTAAAATGTTGCAATAAGCTTTCTTGTGGTGTGGACATCTTGTCATTGGTGTCAAGTTAACGTAGAACCGATGTCCCGCAAGGAATTGAAGTTCCTTGCTGATAGCAAAAGTCATCTGAAGATGACTGAATATCCCCCAAGATTTTGAGTCTACTTCAGTAGACTTGAGCTATTAGCCAAGAAATTTATTTCTTGGCGGGTGAGGAAGCCAACACCGAAGCTATTTCTAGCTTAAGTTGACACCAATGGCGAGACGCCCATCCTACAAGAGAAAAGCTAATACACTATTTTAGCTTTGTCGCGCCACTACAAAAACTAAAAAAATCAGATGATTCAAAATGCAGTCCACAATTAGGTGAGTAAAGGTAGCATGAGTACAGAAATATTTCAAGCTACTAAGCAAGAATACTGTAGGCAACTAGCAAAGTTGTTTGATGATATTAAGTTTGCTGGAATTGCAGTGGCTAGTCAAGAGGTGGATAAATCTGCAAAATCTAGTCAAATTTTTGTTATGCCTGATGTAGTGGAGGAAGTAAAAACTAGTTATAAACAAATAGATTCTAGACTTTCTGCAAAGAAGGAAATAAAAGCTAGCCTGGGATTACCTTATGGTATTGGAAGCATGGGAATCGATATTGATTTATCTGAAGCTGATGATTTATCAAGCAAGCGTCAGGAAAAATTAATTTATGAGCAAAGTCAACTACTGCAACTGGAAAACCAGACTGGAAAGAAGTTTTCTGCACAACAGCTTTTAAAAGAAAACTACTCTCAGAAATTAGTTTTATTAGGCGCACCAGGTTCGGGTAAAACTACTTTAATGAGTTACTTTGCTGTCATGCTTGCTCAACAACAGCCAGAAAAACTTGAACTGAAAGCAGACACAAATCTACTACCAATTTTGGTTAAAGTTCGTGATTTAGCAAGACAAGAAAATAAAAGTATCCTAGAATATCTGAATCAGTTTGTCCAACGTAATTTACTTGTAAAGCAGCTACCACCTAGTTTTTTTGAGTATTGGTTGGAAAAAGGACAAGCTTTAATTTTATTGGATGGTTTAGATGAAGTTGCAGATTTAGGCAAGAGATATGAAGTTGTTAGCCAAATTGAAGAATTTTTAGGAAAATTTTCTCAAAATCGAGTAATTATTACCTCTCGTCCTGCTGGCTACAGACGCGACTTTTTTCATACAGAAGATTTTCCTCATTATCAACTCCAGCCATTTGATGATAATAAAATAGAAGAATTTATTAACCGTTGGTACGACAGTCGCATTGTAGATTTGCTAGAGGCACAACGCCGTAAAGATAGTCTGAGAAAGGCACTTACTGATAATAATCGGATTAAGTTGTTAGCAAAAAATCCGTTACTGTTAACGATTATTGCTTTAATTCATCGCTACGAAGCCATTTTGCCGAAAGAACGTCATAAGCTATATGAAAAAGCGGTAGAAACTTTATTAGGTTCTTGGGATTCAAATAAAGAAATCACCAATCATTTGGTATTTGATTATTTATTATTAGATGATTTGCGACGTCTGTTAGAAAGCTTGGCTTACTGGATTCATACTCAAGGAAATACAGGAGATCAAGAAGGTGGTACGCTAATTGATCGAGATGAGCTAATATCTCAATTAAGCAAACATATAAAAATTCTCAAACAAATTGGAACTGAGCAAGCTGATGAAGAAGCAAAACGCTTTATAAAGTTTATCAGAGAGCGCACAGGTTTGTTAAATGAACAAGGACAAGATTGTTACGCCTTTGTGCATAAAACTTTTCAAGAATATCTTTGCACTCAAGAAATTATCTACCAAAAAGATAATGAAGATGATTTTGGTATTGTTTTACAGCATATCAAAGATCATCTTCACGATCCTCATTGGCGAGAAGTGTTGCTGCTGCTAATTGCTCAACAAAAACCTAAACCAACAGCTAAAGCAATTCGGACTATTTTATATCAGCCTAGTGAATATGAGCAATGGCTGCACCGTAATTTATTTTTCGCTGGCAATTGCCTTGCTGAAAATCCCAAAGATTTGAAACTAGCAGATAGCAACCTAGCGGAAGAAGTTTTACAGGCTTTAGTCAAACTAGAAATAAGTGATTTACCACAAGTCAGTTATAGGATTAAGTTACAAGTCTTCCAAACTCTTTGCAGTTTAAATGAAACAGCCTTTGAAACTCCAGCTCTGCAATTATTAAAAGATAGAGAAAAACAAATAGATAAAGTACGATTTCAAGAATATCGTGCTGCATTGGGAGAGAAAGAAGCTGCAATTCCTGGCTTAATTCAACTTCTAGAAGACCCAGACTTTTCTGTGCGTTATAGTGCCGCAAATGCGCTGGGTAAAATCGGTTCACAAGAGGCAATTCCTGGCTTAATTCAACTTCTAGAACACCCAGACTTTTCTGTGCGTTCTCTTGCCGCAAATGTGCTGGGTAATATCGGTTCACAAGAGGCAATTCCTGGCTTAATTCAACTTCTAGAACACCCAGACTCTTCTGTGCGTTCTCGTGCCGCAGATGCGCTGGGTAAAATCGGTTCACAAGAGGCAATTCCTGGCTTAATTCAACTTCTAGAACACCCAAACTTCTCTGTGCGTTCTAGTGCCGCAGATGCGCTGGGTAATATCGGTTCACAAGAGGCAATTCCTGGCTTAATTCAACTTCTAGAACACCCAAACTTCTCTGTGCGTTCTAGTGCCGCAGATGCGCTGGGTAAAATCGGTTCACAAGAGGCAATTCCTGGCTTAAT
>NZ_JCACKM010000050.1:0-45968 GCF_059505385.1 Desmonostoc vinosum | reverse complement strand
CTAAGCGAAGCTATGCCGCAGGCTTTACGCTGCGAAGCGCGTAATTCGTAATTAAAAAATTCAAAGTTTAAGCTCACTAGATTAATTGAATGCGAAATTTTAATATTCCAAATCTGGAGCTTATCATGTTTTGTGGAGTGGAATATTACTTGTTTAACCTGGATTTAGAACCCTGACTTCTTGAAGAAGTCGGGGATCTGTACAGCAATATAATGCACCGAAAATTTTTGATGGTGCTAGCATGTCAAGGCTAAGAGCTTATTCAATTTTATGACAAATAAAAAATGTCTTGCCTGAACCTTTATCTAGTCCCAAATCACGTTTAGCATCAAATACACTAATGTTAGTAAAACTAGCTTTTTCTAAACCAGATTTAACTTCTGATTGAGAATAACCTCTCACTAACCAAGTAGTATCAAAACGTTGCCAGGCTTGTTCTATTAACGAAAATAAGATCATGTTGATTCTACCTATCTTATCTTCTGAGTTGTAACTGGAACGACTAGCCCAAGCATAATCTTCTTTGACATCTCCATCTTCAACTTTATCAAGAAAAGAAAGCTTAAATGCTTCTTCTAAATTCATGTCTATGACAAATGTGCCATTTGGCAAGAGTGCCTGATAAACGCTACAAAAAACTTCTGTCAATTCACTCAGATTGAGGAAATGATTCAGAGAACCAGAAGTAGAAACCACTACATCAAAACTAGAAGGCAAATTAAAAGAGCGTGCATCTGCAAGGATAAATTTTGCATCTGGGACATTTTTCTCGGCATAACTTAACATCGCCTCCGATGCATCTAACCCAGTGACTTGATACCCTCTTGTAACTAGCTCTTGAACTAATTGTCCTGTCCCACAGCAGAGATCCAAAATTTGTGCTTGTTTGGTAAGAGAATGTAGCAGTAATTTCTCTAAAAACTGGATATTCTCTTCACAGTATCTTGGCCCCCAAGAATCATTGTACATTCGAGCAAAAAAATCATACTCATCATATACGGGAGAACAAATTTCTTGATTCATAAAAAATGCCTTTTTTTGATTGTAATTTCAGAAAATTTAGAGTTAGCATAATGCAAAATATCTAAGGTAAAAAACCTGCATCTCGTAGTTCTTGAACACTATGCTTTACAGCCTGAATTATGTAATCTAAATCTTCGTCAGTATGGGCTGTGGATAGTAAACCGCCACCTGCTCGTAAATATACTCCCTTGTCAATTAGGAGATAATACATTAAATCTAAATTTGCTGAAGCATCATTATTTGAATTAGCAGAATTTGCCAACGGCACAGTATTAAAAATTGAACCACAATTCGCTAGTTTAATTGGTACTTCATCTTCTTCAAAGTAAGAATTAAGTTTTTGGATAAACTGCGAAGTTCGTTGATTTAACTGTTGTTGCAAAGTCGGCCCTTGAATTTTGAGGTACTCAAGTACAGCTCGTGCAGCAGCCATTGCTAGGGGATGCTTGCAATAAGTGCCAGCAAAAAATGTTGTTTTTTCTTGAGGAGAGGATGCATCACCATAATCCCACATCCCGCCATCAATTCTATCCATGTAGGCAGCCTTGCCAGCTATGACACCAATTGGCATACCACCACCTAAAATCTTTCCATAAGTTGCAATATCGGCTTTAATGCCAAACCATGCTTGCGCTCCCCCCGGATGAAGGCGGAAGCCAGTAAGCATTTCATCAAAAATTAATGCTATTCCTGATGCTTGTGTGATTTGTCGTAACTGTTGGAGAAATTCTTGGGGTTGTAAATGAGGTTTATCATTCTGCACTGGTTCAACAATCACAGCTGCTAGTTCGTTCTGATTAGCTTTGATTACTTCTAGTGATTGAAGATTTCCATACTCTAAAACCAAAACATCTGCAACCATGTTTGGTGGTACGCCTATAAAGGCTGGCTCTATTTTTGTAGTTTCATTTACTATCTGAGATTTTGCTAAAGTGCCATCAAAATGACCGTGATAAGCACCTGAGAACATCACGATTTTATTACGACCTGTTACGGCTCGCGCTAAACGCAATGCTGTCATTACGGCTTCTGTGCCTGTATTGCTAAATGTAACTCGCTCCATTCCTGTTAGTTCAGAGATTAGTTGAGCTACTTCGCCAGCAAGGTTTGATTGTGGGCCGATATGTATACCTTGTTCAAGTCGTTCTGCTATTGCTTCTTTAATAAAAGGGGGGTTGTAACCAAAAAGATTTACTCCAAATCCCATGATTAAATCTATATATTCGTTGCCGTCAATATCCCACATTTTGGAGCCGCAAGCACGCTTACCGATGATGGGATAGACTATTTCTTTGATGGCAAGATGGAATCCTGCTGAACCTCTAACATCAGCTAAGACTGGGCGGTAGGTTTGTGTTTGTTGTTTTGATGTTTGAGTTCGTTTATTATAGCGGGTGATAAATGTTTCTAAGAAGTTCTGTTGATGGCTATTTGAATTGGTGGTGGGAGATGGGATGGTGTCAATTTTTGGTAGGTCGTTTGGAGTGTTAGTTATTTTTGTTTGCATGAGGGTTATGTTTATTTGATGATGGATTTATATCACGCAGAGGCGCAGAGTCGCAGAGAGGAGGAGTTGAGAGGTGTTGAGTTTTGAATTAGTAATGTTACTTTTACAGTGGAAGGGGTGAAGTTTCTAAAAAACTATTTTTGTTTAGGTATGATAGGTAAGTGTTAAGTAGTTTTTCGTCTATTGGGGGACAAGTAATGGATGTTTTTGCTAGTCCGTTAAGTGTGTTTTGACAATCGAAAGATAGTGTTTGGGATGTGGAGGTTTGTTCTGTTGGTTCTCTGGGTGGGAAGAAAGGTATAAGTGGATATAATGGGTGTTGTGGGTTAAGACTAGCAATTTTCATTAGTTTTGTTTGCCATTGTTCGTAAGGAATTTGGGGAACAGAATAACCGAAGGAATGTATTACTTTCAGGAGTATGTCTGAGTGAAGCAACTGGGAATTAACTAAGTGAAAAGCTTTGCCTGGTGAGGTTTTCTGGCGTGATAGATGAGCGATCGCTTTACTGATATAATCGACGGGGATGATATCTTCGGTGATGTCTTGGTCTGGGGCGCTGCCGAGTTGAATACAGCCAATGATTAATCTGTAGATAAAGTCGTTAATATTAAAAACTCCGGTTTCGCTATGTCCTGATACACGTCCTAATCTGTAAATACAAACAGGTACGCCTCGTTGACTGGCAGCTTTGACTAATTTCTCTCCTACCCATTTAGTCTGAACGTAGCCGTTATCAGGTAGTGGGATATCATCAATGCTATCTTCTTCTTTAATTACCTGAGTTTCTGATGCACTTGATATCGAAAAAATACTGGATGTGGAAATAAAATGTATTGGCTTGGTTTTAATTCGACAAGCAAGTTTGATAACTTGTTGCGTTCCTAACACATTACATTTTTTGAGTACGGAATAAGGATAAATATGATGAACCCATGCCCCGTTATGATAAATTACATCGATTTTGTGTGCTAAGTCTTGAAATTGTTTATCAGTTAAACCGAAAAGTGGTTGAGATAGATCTCCGAGAATGGGGATAATTCTGTTAAGAAAAGATTCATGCCAAATTAAATAAGATTCTAAAGTTTTTTGCAGCTTTTTCTGACCTTCTGCAATATTAGAGGCACGCACTAAACAATAAATGTTTGCTGGTGTTTGCTGCAAAAGTTCATTAAGTAAAAAAGCACCAACAAATCCTGTTGCTCCTGTTAAGAGCATGTTTGCTGGCTCGGTTGTTGACTCAATTAAATTTTCTGGAAAAATATGAGCATCGAGAATAGCATCGGCTTGTATATCTGCAATAGTTTCTCTGGTATGGGTGGTAGAAAGTTCTGGTTGGAGGGTTTTGTCTAGAGTTGCGGCTAAAGTGGAGATTGTCGGTGACTCAAACAGAATGCGTAAGGGTAACTCCACTTGGAAAGCTTCTCGAATTTTGAGAATGAGCCGAGTTGTCAACAAAGAATGTCCGCCTAATTCAAAGAAGTTGCTATGAATGTTAACTATTTCGATACTGAGTACCTCAGTCCAAATTTTTGCTAGTGTTTTTTCAATCTCACTTGCAGGCGCTACGAAGGTTGCTTCAGATGCAAGTAAATTGGCTTCAGGTTTTGGCAAGGCACGACGATCTATTTTACCATTGGGTGTTAGTGGTAAAGAGTTGAGCAGCAAGAAGGCAGAAGGCATCATGTAGTTGGGTAGCCGCTGTTGGAGAAAGCAACACAGTTCGGTAGATGTGAGGTTGTTTTGTGTCCTGTCGTTAGGGACAATATAAGCTACTAAGTACTGATGATTGGGCGTATCTTCCCGCACTATCACCACAGACTCTCGCACCTTTGGATGTTGCCCTAGCATGGCTTCAATCTCGCCTAATTCAATGCGGAAACCACGGAGTTTGACCTGGTAGTCTGTACGACCTAATAGCTCAATATTACCGTCATGCAGGTAGCGTCCTAAGTCACCTGTTTTGTAAAGACAGGCTCCTGGTTGTGCGCTAAATAAGTTGGGGATAAATTTTAAAGCTGTTAAATCTGGACGGTTGAGATAACCTCTTGCTAAACCAGCACCGCCAATGTAAATTTCAGCGATCGCACCAATAGGTACAGGCTGTAAGTAACGGTCTAAAATATAAATCTGGGTGTTAGCAAAGGGACGACCAATCGGAACTAACTGCTCAACGTGTAAGTCTGCTGTCTCACTTTCAAAATAAGAACTGTCAATTGTGGCTTCGGTTAAGCCAAAGGAGTTAATTAAGCGTGTGTTGCTACCACACAACCGATGGAGTTTTTGATACTCCTGCACATACCAGCTATCAGAACCGCAAACTAGCAGTTGCATGAAATCGAGTCGCTGCTGGCTTTCCTCTAAATACTGCATCAGGTTTCGCAAAACCCCCGGTACAAATTCAGCACAATCAACTTTTTCCTGGAGCATCAGCTGATAAAGTGCTTGGGGTTCTAACAATAGTTCGCGGGGACATAGCACTAATTTACCCCCAGAGCAGAGAGCGCGTACTAAGTCCCCAACAAAGACATCGAAACAGAAGCTGGCCATTTGCAGGTGACAGGTTGCCCGATCTCGCAGTTGGTAAGCTTGTTCCCAGGCAAGATAAGCATTAACTAGATGGCGATGCTCAACCATCACTCCCTTAGATTGACCTGTGGAACCAGAAGTGTAAATAATGTAAGCCAGGTTATTAGCTGTCACATCGCACACAAGATTTTCTTGGGTTTGTGAGGCGATTAACTCCCAGTTACTATCTATACAAATGACTTGGGCGTTGTGATTTGGTAAGTCTGCTAAAAGTCGCTCTTGTGTGAGCAATACTGAGACTTGGGCATCTGCTAGCATGTACGCTAACCGCTCTTGAGGATAGGCGGGGTCGAGTGGTAGATATGCTCCACCCGCTTTGAGAATTGCCATGAGTCCGACAATTAAGTCTAGCGTTCGCTCCAAGCAAATTCCCACCAACACCTCTTTCCCTACCCCACGCGATCGCAAATAATGCGCTAGCTGGTTCGCCTTACTATTCAGTTGTTGATATGTGAGCCGTTGCTTAGCAAACACTACTGCAACTGCATCGGGTGTTTCTTCTACCTGCGCTTCAAATAAATTATGGATGCAATGTAATGGAGATAGAAAACCGCTCTGTTTGCGATTCCAACTAACCAATATTTGCTGAAGTTCGACTGCACTGAAGATGGGTAAATCGGACAGACGCGTGTCAAAAGAGGCAACAACACCAGCGAGTAAGGTTTGAAAATGCCCCAACATGCGGGTAATTGTGGCAGCATCAAATAAATCCGTATTGTATTCTAAAAATCCCCTCAATCCTTGTTCTGTCTCTACCATTGAGAGAGTTAAATCAAAATTTGCCGTGGTGCTTTCCACTTGCAATGCCTTGAGAGTCAGTTCGGGTAGCTGGAGAACTCCCATAGGAGCATTCTGAAGAATGAACATCACCTGAAATAGGGAGTTATGACTGAGATCCCGTTCCGGTTGGAGTTCTTCTACTAACTGCTCAAAGGGCAAGTCTTGGTGAGCATAACCTCCTAAAGTTACCTCACGCACTCGCCTTAACAACTGGCGAAAACTTGGGTTCCCTTCCAGGTTGGTACGCAGAACCAATGTATTGACAAAAAAACCAATTAGCCCTTCAACTTCAGAACGATTGCGGTTAGCGATTGGCGTGCCGATGAGTATGTCATCTCGTTGGGTGTAGCGGTGCAGTAATACTTTAAATGCTGCCAACAGCGTCATAAACAAAGTACTGCCTTCTTGCTGAGAAAGGGCTTTGAGTTCCTCACTCAGAGACTGGGACAGTTGCAAAGATTGGGTTGCGCCGCGATCGCTTTGAATTGCCGGACGGGGGCGATCGCTCGGTAATGCTAATACTGGCAGTTCACCACCAAGTTGCTGCTTCCAGTAAGTTATTTGAGCTTGCAGTACCTCTTTTTGTAACCACTGTCGTTGCCAAACAGCAAAATCTGCATATTGGATGGGCAATTTGGGAAGTGTGTAGGGTGTTCCACCAGAAAAGGCTGTATATAGTATCGTCAATTCTTGGATCAATATCCCCGTTGACCAACCATCAGAGATGATGTGATGCATTGTCAACAGCACTACGTTTTCTGTATCGCCTAGCCGCACTAAGACAACCCGCAGCAGAGGCCCGTTAACTAGATCGAAAGGTGTCTCCGCTTCAACAGTCGCCAGCCGCAGCGTTTCTTCTTGCTGTGCAACTGCTGAGAGAGCCTGCAAATCTATAACTGGCAACTGAAAATCAACGGCTTCACCAATTACCTGCACTGGTTCCCCGTCTACGATTTTAAAAGTAGTCCGCAAAGCTTCGTGTCGCCGCCCAATTTCCTTGATGCTGCTCTTCAAGGCTGCTACATCTAGTTTGCCTGTGAGGCTAACTGCCGTAGGAATATTATAAGCATAGCTATCTGGTTCGAGTTGGTTGAAGAACCACAGACGTTGCTGGGCGAAGGATAGGGGGAAAGTCTGAGAATCTCGACTTTGGGGTTTGATTTTTGTTGGTGAGACGTTGCCTTTTTTCTGGTTAAGCTTTTGCAGAAGCAGTTCACGTTTTTCGGGAGAAAGTTCTGCAATCCGTTCGTGCAGACTACTCATGTGATTTTTGCTCCTTGATGAACTGGCTATTGGCTAGTACTACCTGAGTTTCGGTGTCTGAAAGTTGTTCTAGTTCTGCTAGGGTTTGCGTTAGCATTTCGTCATCTATTTGTTCTACTAGTTTTTGGGTAACGATGACGGCTAAATCAGCAACTGTGGGAGCTGCAAAAACTTGCTGTACTAGTAGTTCGACCTCAAAATTGTCGCGCAAACGAGATATTAACTGAGTGACTAATAAAGAGTGTCCGCCCAAGTCGAAGAAATTATCATGGATGCCGACTCGCTCAAGTCTCAATAACTCCGCCCAAATTTCAACGAGTTTCTCCTCAGTTGAGTTGCGAGGAGCAACAAAAAATTCTAGTTCTGTTCTTACCTTGTCTGGTGCTGGTAATGCTTTTCGGTCTACTTTGCCGTTGGAGGTGAGTGGTAAAGACTTGAGCAGTACAAAAGCCGAGGGAACCATATAATCAGGTAGCTGCTCTTTGAGAAAACTCCGCAGATTTCCCACAGAGAAAGACGATTCTTGATTGCAGACGATGTATGCAACTAAACGCTGATCGTTGGGAATATCTTCTCTAACTAAAACTACAGAGTCCTTGACCATTGAATGCAAAGATAATACAGACTTAATTTCGCCTAATTCGAGACGGAAGCCGCGAATTTTCACTTGGTCATCGAAACGCCCTAAAAACTCAAGGCTGCCATCTAATCGAAAACGCACGCGATCGCCGGTTTTGTAAAGACGTTCCCCCCCTTTGTTACTAAAGGGGTGAGGAATAAACTTCAAGGCGCTGAGTTCAGGATGGTTGAGATAGCCCCTTGCTACTCCTTGCCCGCCAATGTAAAGTTCACCCGCTACCCCCGTGGGTACTGGTTGCAAGTGTCGGTCTAAAACGTAAAGTTGGGTGTTCGCAATGGGATAACCAATCGGAATCGAGCCAGAATGATTTTGCTTTGGCGGAACTTGATAGACGCAGCAACCAACAACGGTTTCTGTAGGCCCGTATTCATTAACCAAGATTGTATCGGGGGCAAAATCTTGCCAGAAAGCAATGTGTTGTGCAGTCAGGTTTTCACCCCCAATAATCAAGGCTCGTGTATGACTGGCTGCTTCTGAGGGCGATAGCTGCTGACTGAGTAACTGCAAATGAGCGGGTGTAATTTTAATCAGGCTGAGGTTGTTTTTTTGCCGCAGGGTAGTGTAAAGGGCTTCTACACCTTGATTTTCTGGTAAAAGTTCTACTTGACTACCTACCAACAAGGGCGAAAATAGACTGGTAATTGTCAAGTCAAAAGCCAAGGAAGAGTGAACTAATGTTCCTGAACCTTGCTCAACTTGATATGCTTGCGTACACCAGTGCAAGTAGTTGACTAAACCTTGGTGGGGAATTAATGTACCTTTGGGTTTGCCTGTGGAACCAGAGGTGTAGATGACATACGCTAAGTTGAGAGCGGTTGTAGTACTGAGTGGGTTTGTTTTTGGCTGCTGGTCGATGATGTCTTGAGCGCTATCCCAGCAAACTATTTTGATCTGATCTGTGGGGATGTCTGCGGCTAAATAATCCTGAGTCAACAATAATGGCATTTGTGTATCTGCAAGGATATAAGCTTTGCGTTCTGGGGGATAACTGAGGTCTATGGGTACATAGGCTCCACCAGCTTTGAGGATACTTAAAATAGCGATCGCCATCGACAAGGAACGCTCAACACAAATACCTACTAGCACTTCTGGCCCTACGCCTAACTTTTGCCAGTAATGCGCTAGTTGATTGGCACGGGTGTTAAGTTCTTGGTAGCTAAGTTGTTCTTCCCCACAGACAACAGCAATATTATCTGGTGTATGTTTGCATTGTTCTTCAAACCAATGGTGGATACATTGGTGCTGTGATGTAGTTGTGTCGGTGTTGTTGAATTTTACCAACAGTTGCGATCGCTCTAGTTCGCTGAGAATATCTAATCGTGAAATCGTCGCATCCGGATTTCTCACAACACTAGTTAGCAACATTTCAAATTGACTAGTTAGACGTTGAATATCTTTTTGAGCATACAAACTAGCATCGTAGTGAAATTCTGCATTCATTGCCCCATCTGGAGTATGAAAACAAGTTAATTTCACTTGAAATCGATCAAAACACACATAGTGCTTGTAAATTGTCAAGTTTATATTGACAGTAGAAAAGGTCGTGGGTGCTTCTACAAATTCATAACAAAATGGAAAAAATGATAGTTCTCTCTCTTGAGTAGGTTCCCAAACAAAGCTTTCCTGCCATTGCGCTAACTCGCTGGTAGTATGATTAATTTGTGTCAAAATCTCACTGAACCGACATTCAGCTGCTAAATGACAGGTAAGTGGTAAATATTTAGCAAGTAAACCTAGTGCTGTTTTGAGTTCATCATAGTTTCGTCCATCAAATTCTACGCCTACAAATGGCTCGGAGTAACCAGTGAGCCGCCAGAGTAACACTACCCAGCAAGATAAGAATAATACATTAACTGGTACTTGATATTGGCGAGCGATCGCTTCAATCTGTTCGTTCAGTTCGGGATGAATTGGTAATGTTAAAAACTGCGGCTGAAATTCTTGTTTTCCAACTAACCGATTTTCATTAAAAAGTTGGAAATTTTTAAGTACAGAAACATCTGGCTGCTGCCAATATTTTCTCCCAACTTCCTTGTTTTCTGCCTCAAGTAATTCATTTTGCCATGCAGCAATATCTGCATATTGTAATATCTCGTCAGTAAGTTCTCCACCCTGCAAACAAGCTGTATAACAATAACTAATTTCACGCACAAGCTGATTCAGCGTCACTGTATCCGCACACAAAGCAGGTAAACTTATAATCAAAAAATGTTTTTGAGCAGAGAATTTTAACAAAGATATATGTAAAAATGGTTCTTTTTCATAGTCACAAGATTCCTTAAATGACTGCTGAAACAGGGTGTTAATTTCTTTTTCTAAAGCATTTTTCTGCTCTAAAATCTGATAATTAATAAAAAAATCATCATGCTTCACGATAGCTTGTAGAGGAATTTTCATTCCCCAAGTTCGAACAAACTTTGTGCGGAGAATTTCATTTCTATCAATGACTTTTTGTAACGCTGATTCTAAAATTTCTAATTGTAGATTCCCTTCAACAATAACAGCACATTGAGCGCGATAAATTTGACTATCTTGTTGTAATAACCAAAGGCGCTTTTGCTGCGAAGAAAGTTGAAATCCCTGAATTTGGTTCGACATTGCTAATTTTCAACCTCCAACATCTGTAAAACTAGTCATTTCGCCCATTGCTACTAATAGCTGTCTTTCTCCAACAAATGGGTTGCGACCATGAGCGGTTAATATGTTATCGAGTAGTAATACATCTCCTTGCTGCCAAGGAAAACTCACTTCTAATTGCTGATAAACTGCACAAATTTCTGTCATCACAGAATCTTCAATGGGAGTACCATCACCGTAATAACAATTTCTGGGTAAATCCTCTGCTGAAAATGATGAGAATAAAGACTCTCTAGTGTTTGGATCTAAGCAAGCAGGATGCCAATGTTGAGCTTGATTAAACCAAGACATTTCGCCTGTTTGCGGGTGCTTGACAACAGCCGGACGAATAGAACGAGTTCTGAGGCGATCGCTTGGTTTCCATTCAAAATCGCTCAAGACTTGTCGGCAAATTGCTTCTACTTTTGCTTGTTCTTGAGTTTGAAAAACTGTTTGCCAATTCAGACCTAATTCGTTGCTGTAGTTGCGAATATACATGACTTTTTTTTCAATAAATCGCTCTCTAATTTTGGGGTCGATAAGTTGAAAAATTTTGCGGCTATCAACTATTGGTGTTTCTCCTCCTTGCTGTGCGGGTTGACGGCAGCAGAATAAAATTTTCATCGGCCATTGATGATTAAAAGTGTTTTCGTTATGCCACAACAGTTGCTGATCAGCGGGGTAAAAGACTGGGGTGTATACGTTACCACTAACCACTTCTCGCGGATGTTCGCCGTTTTCGTTGAAAAGTTCTGAGCAAATTGCTAAAGAAAAGCGCTCAAATTCTGATGCTGTGTTGATATGAAATTGGCGGAAAAGAATTGCACCATGTTTGAGTAGGTTTTCTGTAATGAATTCTTGATTACCCTTGGCCCAATCTGCTAAGTCGATGTGATCGATGTTTGGTTTTATTAGTAAAGGTAAGGTTGTGTTAGTCTCTAATTTAATTAATGTGTTTTGTGAGAATAGTACTGCTTGGCGTTGGGTGTTTTTGATGAGGTTTAGTTTGTTCATTGCTACTTGACTTGGTAAGAGGAGGTTATTTGCTTTGGAATGATAAAAGTTTGAAATAATTTTGGTGTTGTTGAATATGGGGTGGAAAGTTCACGCAGAGGAGGCAGCGCGTTGCGGGGGTTCCCCCCGTTGTAGCGACTGCCGTCGCGCAGAGAAGAATGTGAGAGTTAGAGCTTTTTTGAGAGGTTTATTAAGGGTAGGTGGGTATATTTGATTTTAGTTTTTTTAATTACGAATTACGTTAGCGCAACGGTAGCGAGTCCTCGAGCGTCATTACGAATTACGAATTATTTAATGGGGTTGACGTTTTAGCAATTTGAGTTTTTGTTGATATGTTTGTTTGCGTTTGCTGTTTTGGTATTGCTGTTGTTGTTGGTCTGTGATTTCGATAGTTGCTAATAGTTCGTTTAGTTTGGCTGTTGGTTGTGCGATAATCTGATTTAAAAGTATTTCAAAATGTCTGATCATTTGGGTTATAGTTGTAGAATTGAATAGGTCTGTGTTGTACTCGAAAGCTCCAATTATTCCTTGAGGTGTTTCTCTTAGGTCTAGGAGTAAATCTAGTTGGGTAGTTTGTTTTTGTATATTTAGGGAAGTAATAGTCAGACCTGAAAGTTCTAAGTCAGGTGTTTGGGTGTTTTCTAAAATGATTTTGACTTGAAATAGTGGTGGGCGGTTTAGTTCTCGTTTAGGATTGAGAATGTCTACTAGTTTGTCAAAAGATAAATCTTGATGTGCGTATGCATCTAGAGTCATTTCACGTATTCTTGCTAGTAGTTCGTCAAAGGTGGGGTTGCCAGAAAAATCTGTGCGTAAAACAAGTTGGTTGACAAAAAAACCAATCAACTCTCTAGTTTCAATTTGGTTACGATTGGCGATATCTGTACCTACAACTATGTTTTCTTGTTTTGTATACCAATACAGTAGTGTTTGAAACGCTGCTAATAGCGTCATAAATAGGGTGATGCCTTGGCTTTGATGCAGATTTTTCAGTTGCTCTGATAATTTTTTGGGTAATTTAATATACTCTCTCGCACCGTTATAAGTTTGAAATTGCGGTCGTGGGCGATCTGTGGGTAGTTCTAGAATAGGTAATGCAGCTAGCTGTTGCTTCCAGTAGTCAACTTGAGTGGCTAGTTGTTCTCCCTGCAACCATTGTTGCTGCCACACAGCAAAGTCTGCATACTGTATTGGTAATTCGGGAAGTGGTGTTCGCTTATCGTCTCGCGCAGAGGGTTTACCACACAGGAAGGCTGTGTATAATGCTTTGATTTCACGAATGAGTATGCCTACTGACCAAGCATCGGAGATAATATGATGCATTGTCAATAATAAGACGTGTTCTACTTCGCTGATTTGTAGTAGAGTGACTCTCAGTAAAGGGCCTTTGGCTAAATCAAAAGGTTGTTGAGCATCTTCATGAGCCGATCGCATCACCTCAAGCTCTATTTTATCGGTAGGAAGTGCTTGTAAGTCTACTATTGGTATCGTGAAACAAGTTTTTGGGGCAATAATTTGGGCTGGTTGTCCGTTGAGTGTGGTAAATGTGGTTCTTAAGATTTCGTGACGGTTGACGATTTCTTGGAAGCTTTGTACTAGCGCTGTCACATTCAGCCAACCTTGCAGGCGCATGGGTTGGGAGATATTAAAAGCAATGCTACCTGGTTGCAATTGGTTAAGAAACCACAGTCTTTGCTGGGCAAAAGATAGAGAAAAAGAATTAGATTCTCGACTTTGAGGTATGATAGGCGATCGCAACAAGGTTTTCCCTTTTTGATTGTGCAGCTTTTGCAGAAGCAGCTGGCGTTGTCCTGGAGTTAAAGCAGCAATTTTTTGAGAAAGGTCACTCATTTTTTAAAATTAAAGGGAGTGGGGAGTGGGGAGTGGGGAGTGGGGAATGGAAAAGTGCTAATTTTATAAGTAGTTATGATTTTATTGCCGTCATTAATTACGAATTACGTTAGCGTTAGCGAAGTGGTAGCGAGGTACAAGGTCATTACGAATTACGAATTACGAATTATTTAAATTACACCTGTTGCAAGTAGAAATTTGCTCAACCACGGAAACTCTAAAATTAATGGTAAAAGATGACCTTTGATAGGACTTTCTTCCAGAAAAGCTTGGAAAACTAACTCTGAATTCCATTCGTTTACAAAAATATTTCCTAAACCAATACTGTTTTCTAAATTCTTGACTTGATGCCACCATTTCGGCGGAATATAGATAATTTCTCCTGGTTCAAGTGTAACTTCCACTGGCTTAGCTTTAGCATAAAGTGAAAATTTCTCTAAATTAGGATTGAAGGCATCAACTTGTCCTGCATACAAAAAATCTTTTTGATCTGGTGTAAAGAAAACTATTTGTTTTCGTCCAGAAATCAACCCTAACCAAGCAGCACAACTATCAGGGTCTTCATGAAGCCCTACGGATGTATCTTTAGAACCGATAAATATTTCGGGGTTATCGTATTCATATTTTTGCAACAGTTTTCTGGGCAGTTTTTGTAACCAATTTGGAAAGTAAATCGGTTCTTTATAGTCCTCCAAAAGCTCAGGATAATAAGAAATTAGCCAATTAGCCAAATAGAGACGTCTCTCGCTATTATTAACATTCATATAATCTATATAATCAGCAATAGTCATTGACCCCTTGACCTGATTAGTATCATCTTTCACAAAGTACTCAATTGAACCATACTCTGATTTAAAAAAATCTAAATTCCACTTTCTCAAAGCATTCCAATCTTGCATCACATCAGTAATAATCACTGGCTTGCCAACAGAGGCATACTCTCGCACAAATTCATCGCCTGAGAGATTACTACGACGCTCAACAAAATCAATAGGCGTCCATACCAACCTACATTTATTCTTCTGCCACATCCTTTTTAATAGATAAATAATAAGGCGGATGACAACAAATAATGTAATTAAAACAAAACTCCAATTCGTAATATTATCAATCGACATTTTTGCGCCTTTACGTGAGATAAAAAAACTTTATTACTCATAGTGATGAAGCTAGGATTGTTTGCGCTTCATCTTCTGATAAACGCTCAATTTCTGCTAATGCCTGAACTAGTAGTGCTTCATCTGCCTGCTCAGCCAATTTTTGTAAAATAACCTCCCCCAAATCAGCCACTTTCGGTGCATCAAAAAAAGCCTTATAAGAAAGCTCAATTTGAAACTTCTTACACAATTGCGACACAAATTGAGTAGCAAACAAAGAATCTCCTCCTAACTCAAAGAAGTTATCATAAATGCCCACCATATTAATACCTAATAATTGTTGCCAAATGTCTGCAAGTGTTTGTTCAATCTCATTGCGAGGAGCAACATAGACATTTCCCAAAAGAGGACGAGGGTGAGTGGATTGATACTGACTCACCTGCATTAATTGCTCTGACCAAGATTTAACAGATTCCTTTGGCTGCATCTTAGTCAGTAAATTTTGTGTTGATACCATCACTTGAGGAACATTAGCACTGTGCAAAATACGTCTAAATGCCTCCACACCCTCTGCACAAGTCATACCTCCCATCAAATTTTTTCCCGTTCTCTGTTGATGCCGTGCTTCTATAGTCACTGCCATCCCTATACTGTTCCATCTATCCCAGTTAATGGATTGGGTAAAAGTGCGGTTTTGAGAAGCACTGTAGTAAGCGAAAGCGTCAAGAAAGGCATTTGCGGCGGTATAATCTATCATCCCAGGTGTCGCTATAAACGAATTCAGGGATGAACACATAATCATGAAATCCAGTTCTGTATCCTGGAAAAGAGTTTCTAATACTCGTGTTCCCCTGACTTTTGGTGCTAAAGCACTGGCTATGGCTGCTTTTGTGGTTAATTGAATCATCCCTCCCCCGTAAACGGCGGCGGCATGAATCACACCATGAATCTGACCAAATTGGTGATTGGCTTGTTTGAGTACTACAGACATTTGCTCAAGGTTGGTGACATCGGCACTGACTACCATGACTTGTGTACCCAACGCTTCTATCGCTTGCAATTTTTGGATTTTCAGGCTGACGTTATCGTGCTGATCGTGAGTGGATAACCATTTTGACCATTCATCTCGATGAGGAAAAGGCGATCGCCCCAATAATACAAGTTTTGCTTGCACCGTTTGTGCTAAATATTCTGCTAGCGCTAGACCAACACCCCCTAATCCACCTGTAATCAGATAAACTCCTTTTTCTCTCAACCTTGGTGTGTCTTCACCCACTGCATCCAAGTGAATAGGTTCAAAAGTCTGCACCCAGCGATGAGTACCACGGTAAGCTACAACTTGGTCAGCTGTTGGGGTGATGAGTTCCGCTAGCAGTACTTTTATTAGTTGCTCCTCTTGCAGACTTTCTTTTGGGGGAATCACCACATCAATGCTGCGGCAGTTGATGTTTGGATACTCTAGCGGTATAACTTTACAATGTCCGAGAACCAGCGCCTTTTCTGGGCACAGCACCTCTGAACCTGTAATTTCGTGCATATTGTTTGAAACGATTCTCATTTCCAGAGCATCTATCTGATTATTTTCCCCAAGTGCTTGGGTGAGAAATAACAGACTGTAGAAGCCCAAAGCTTCAATGACTGATTCGCCGTCGCTTTCTTTTGTCACACTCCACAGATGGACAATCATTTTTGGGGTCTGGCCTAACGCCCGAAGTTCTTTGAGCAGGATATCGTAGTCATCCCGTTGTCGAGGATTAATTGTATAGGAGCGATCGCTATTGCGGTGAAATTCTTCGCCCACCTTGACGGAAATCACATCCTGACCCTGAAGTTGCGATCGCTTGACTATTTTCTCACCCAAGCCGCACTGATCGACAAACACTAACCAGCAATCTGACTGAGCAAATTTCCCAGGCTGCGGTGGCAGAGAACGTTTCCAAGATGGGATGTAGAACCAGTCAGCAATATCGGGCTTGTTGTCTGGTGAGATTTGAGGTGTCTGGTCAACCTGTCCCCCAAGGGCTGGTTTTTGTGGTTCAATCCAGTAACGCTGGCGTTCAAAGGGATAAGTCGGCAAGGGGATACGATGGCGTTGTTCATTGGCATAAAAACCAAACCAGTCAACTTTAACTCCAACTAGCCAAAGCCGACCTAAAGTGTTGAGTAAAAATGCCACATCTGAATGTTGTTCCTGTGGATGATGTATCGAGGTTAATACCACGAGTTCCTCCAACTGATGCATCAGTGCAAAAGTACTCAGAGTTCGTCCTGGGCCAACCTCTAGCAGTATACGCTCAGGTGTCTTGGTCAACTCAACTATCCCTGAACTAAAGTGTACAGTTTGCCGTAGATGCTTTACCCAATATTTGGGGTCTGTCGCTTCTGCCTCGGTAATCCAAGTACCACTCACATTAGACACAAACGGAATTTTAGGGGGATTTAAGGTGATTGTTTGTAAAGAATGAGAAAATGGCTCCAGAATAGGCTCCATCATTTGAGAATGAAAGGCATGGGATGTATGCAATCGCCGACAGCCTACACCTGTTGCTTGCAGGTGTTGATGCAATCTTCCTATCGCCTCTGTGGAACCAGAAACCACACAGTATGTTGGTGTATTGGTGGCGGCTAAAGATAGTTCCGTTCCTAACAGTGGTTGTACTTCCTGCTCGGAAAGTTGCACACAGAGCATTTCCCCAGTCGGGAGTTGCTGCATGAGTCGTCCTCTGGTTGCAACTAGCGCTAAAGCGTCTGCAAGTGAGAAAACTCCAGCTAACGCGGCAGCTACGTATTCCCCTATACTGTGACCAATCATCGTTTCGGGATGTACACCCCATGCCATCCACAACTGAGCTAGGGCGTACTCAATGGTAAATAGTGCTGGCTGGGCTAAACAAGTCTGTTGCAGTTGCTCTGTTGCTTTTTCTTTCTCGGCTGCATCGGGATATAATACATGACGTAGGTCAAGACCTAGATACGGTTTCAGCAGTTCGCAGCATTGATCAACTGCTTGAGTAAAGGTTGGCTGACTCTGGTAAAGTTCCCTACCCATATTTACATACTGCGTTCCCTGACCAGAAAACATAAAAGCGACAGGGCGATCGCTAAACTGTTGGTAGTGAGTGAACACCCGTTGAGTATCTACAATAGAAAGCGCCTGCACTGCATCGTTGATATCTTCGCACACCACCATCCGGCGATAGTTGAAAGCTCGACGACCTACGCTGAGAGTATGGGCAACATCGGCAAGGTTTAAATTTGGATGTTGCCCCAGATAATCAGCTAAATTTTGGCTTGCCCTTTCTAAGGCGGTACTGGTTTTGGCAGAGATCAACAACAAGACGCGATTAATCGCGTCTCTACAAGAAGCGTTTTCTGTGCGTCCCCGCGTCCCCCCGTCCCCGCGTCCTCTTTCCCCCTGCCTTACATCTGGGGCTGCTTCGAGAATCACATGAACATTCGTACCACCAATGCCAAAGGAACTAACACCTGCACGGCGGGGGATATCGTTTACCTGCCATTGGCAAAGGGAAGTATTGACATAAAAAGGACTGTTGGCAAAATCAATTTGGGGGTTTGGTTGTTGGAAATGTAAGCTGGGGGGAATTTGTTGATATTTGAGAGCTAAAACGGTTTTAATTAAGCTTGCCACCCCAGCCGCAGCATCTAAATGCCCGATGTTGGTTTTGAGTGAGCCGATCGCACAAAAACCTTTCTTGTCAGTACTGGCGCGAAAAGCTTGTGTAAGTGCAGCGATTTCGATGGGGTCGCCCAAGGCTGTGCCTGTGCCGTGAGTTTCGATGTAGGTGATGGTTTCTGGTTCAACTTCTGCCATCATCTGAGCGGTTCTAATTGCTTGGGCTTGACCGTCTATCCGGGGCGCTGTGTAGCTAACTTTACACCCTCCGTCGTTATTAATCGCTGAACCTTTGATGACGGCATGGATGGTGTCTCTATCGGTAAGGGCATCTTCTAATCTTTTTAAAACTGCGATCGCTACTCCTTCACCGCCAACAATTCCCTGTGCTTGAGCATCGAAAGCGCGGCAATGTCCATCTGGAGAATGAATACCTCCCTCTTTGTAAAAGTAGCCTGCTTTTCTAGTGGAATTAATGGAAACACCACCAGCTAAAGCTAAATCGCATTCGCCATTGAGTAAACTTTGACACGCTAAATGAACGGCTACTAAAGAGGTTGAGCAGGCGGTTTGAACGGTATAACTAGGCCCGGTGAGGTTAAGTTTGTAAGAAACGCGGGTGCTGAGGTAGTCTTTATCGCCGGCGATCGCTAGTTGATGATGGTCTACAGAGTTGGTAATATTTGGGTCTAAATAACAGTTGAGAATGTATCCACTGAGGCTAGAACCAGCGTAAACACCAATTGCACTGTTGGATGTTTCGGTGTCATATCCAGCATTTTCTAGGGCTTCCCAAGCACATTCTAAAAATAGGCGGTGTTGTGGATCGGTGATTTCTGCTTCTTTGGGACTGAAGCCAAAGAAGGCAGCGTCAAATAATTCTACATCTTCTAATACGGCTCTGGCTTTGACATAATTAGGCTGGCTGAGTATGGCTGGTTCTATGCCTGTAGATAAAAGTTCTTCATCGGTAAAAAATGAAATTGTTTCGATACCGTTTTGCAGGTTTTCCCAGAATTCTTCCAGATTTTTAGCTTTGGGGAAACGTCCTGCTATGCCGATAATTGCTATTTCTGAACCGTTGATGTTAGGTGCTATTGGGGTGTTCATATTTTTGATTGAATATAAGATTTTTTCACGCAGAGGCAAGGCAGCGCGTTGCGGGGGTTCCCCTCGTTGTAGCGACTGCCGCGCGGAGGCGCAGAGAGTTATGAGAGGATTTTGGGTTGAAAGTTTAGGTTTTTTGTCATGAGGTTTATTGTTTGCTTATAGATCTACGTTTTTAGAGGATGTGATGTTTTTTCTTTTTTGTAAGTGTTTTTTTTGTTGGGTTTTGATGATTGTTATTTTTTCTGGTTGAATGTTGGTTTCGGGAGAGTTTTGATTTTTGGCTGGGGAGAGATGTTCTGCTAGGGAATTTATGGTTGGATATCTAAATAAGTCGAGGATTGATATGTCGGTGGTGAATATTTTTTGTAATTGGCTATAAATTCTAGCGATTAATAAGGAATTACCGCCGATTTCAAAGAAGTTATCGTGAATGCCAATTTTTTCAAGATTGAGCGCGTTTTGCCAAACGGTAGCAATTTTTTTTTCGATTTCTGTCTGTGGGATGATATCAGCAATTACTAATTCTGGACGAGCTGCTACGGGCAGGGATTGCCGATCTAGTTTGCCGTTGGGTGTTAATGGTAGGGTTGAAAGAATTACAAAGGCGGAAGGTAGCATGTATTCTGGTAGTTTTTCTTTGAGAAAACTACGCAGTTCGGTAGCTGTTAATGTCTGGTTTGATTGAGGAGTGATATAGGCTACTAAGGATTTGTCATGGCGATCGCTTTCCCATGGTATAACTACAGCTTGGTTAATATGAGGGTGTTGGTTCAATCTGGCTTCAATCTCGCCTAGTTCGATGCGGAAGCCTCGAATTTTAACTTGATGATCAATCCGTCCAAGAAATTCAATATTCCCATCGGGTAGATAACGAGCTAAATCACCTGTCTTGTAAAGGCGATTATTAAATTTTGAATTGTTAAAGGGGTTAGGAATAAACTTCTGGGCTGTTAGTTCGGGTTGATTGAGGTAGCCACGTGCTAAACTATCACCCCCGATATACAATTGACCTGATACACCTATTGGTGTGGGTTGCAGATGTTTATCTAAAATGTAAACCTGGGTGTTGGCGATCGCACGACCAATTGGTACGCAATTACTCAGCTGGTTTTCTGGTTGATAAATTGTTGCCCCAATGGTTGCTTCGGTGGGGCCGTAAGCATTCAACCAACGGACGCTTTTATCTGCTAGTTTCTGCCACTGCTCTAATTTTTCTGGTGAGGCTGACTCGGTTCCCACAATTACTAGACGCAGCGCTGGCAGCAATGATGTTTGATGTTGAGTAAGATATGTTACCCACTCATGCCAGTAGGCAGTCGGGAGATTGAGAACGGTGAGTTGTTCTGCTGCTAAAAATTGCAGGAAGTCTGCAAAAATCAGTACTTGTTCTGGCCGAATCACAACTGTTGCACCGCTCAACCAGGATGAAAATATCTCTTCTGCGGCAACATCAAAGCTAATTGAAGCAAATTGCAGTACTCTATCATTTGGTTGTAGTTGATAAGCTTGGGCAGCAGCAATACTGTGGTTCACTAATGCTTGATGCGCGATCGCAACTCCTTTTGGTATGCCAGTAGAGCCGGAGGTATAAATTATATAAGCTAAGTTATCGGGTGTAGCGTCACTAATGGGATTTTGCTGATTCAGTGAATTTACTTGCCAGTCAATATTTATGTATACATTTTTTGCTTCTATTTGCGGTAGTTTTGTCGCTAACTGTTGTTGAGTTAGCAATACTAAAGGCTTTGCATCTTCTAACATCAAAGCCAAGCGTTCCTGCGGATAGGACGGATCTAATGGTACGTATACACCACCAGCTTTCAGGGTTGCCAAAATTGCGATCGCTATATCAACGCTTCTTTGTGTGCAAATACCCACTCGTGTTTCCGGTTTTACTCCCAGCGCTTGTAAATGGTGAGCAATGATGTTGGCTTGTTGGTTTAGTTCTCGATAGGTAAATTGTTCACCCTGGCATATTACGGCAATTGCATCTGGTGTTTGCTGGGCAATGTTCTCAAATAGTTGGTGAATGCACAGGTGTTGGGGATAATCAACCTGAGTTTGATTCCACTCCACTAGCAATTGTTGCTGTTGGGTTGCTGTCAAAATCGGCAAGTCTGACAGGTGCTTGTCTGGATGGGCGGCGATCGCTGTTAGCATTGTCTGGAAATGTTCTAACATCCGGGTGATGGTAGAGGCATTGAACAGATCGGTACTGTATTCAACAGACCCCTTGATTCCCTGGCTTTCCTCTACCATGTCCAGACTCAAGTCAAATTGTGCTGTTGTTTTTTGGATAGTTAATGGCTCTAATATCAAGTCTGGCAGTTCCAAGGCTGGCTTTGGTGCGTTATGCAGCGTAAAAGTTACTTGGAACAGGGGATTACGACTTAAATCTCGCTGTGGTTGCAGTTCATCTACTAGTACCTCAAAAGGCAAGTCTTGGTGAGCATTAGCTGCTAAAGTTACCTCACGCACCCGCCCTAACAACTCGCGGAAACTGGGATTACCGCTGAGGTTAGTACGCAGTACTAGAGTATTGACAAAAAAACCAATTAACCCTTCAAGCTCGCAGCGGTTGCGGTTGGCGATGGGCGAGCCAACTAAAATATCCTCTTGAGCGGTGTAGCGGTAGAGCAATGTCTGAAATGCCGCTAATAAAGTCATGAATAGGGTAACTCCCTCTTGCAGACTCAAGGCTTTGAGTGCTTCAGACAGTTGAGGAGATAGGGAGAATGATTGAGTCTCACCCCGGAAAGAGGGAATTGGCGATCGCGGGCGATCGGTGGGTAATTCTAAGACTGGCAAAGTACCGCCTAGTTGCTGCTTCCAGTAAGACATCTGAGTTGGCAGTACTTCTGTTTGCAACCACTGTCGCTGCCAAACTGCAAAATCTGCATACTGGATGGGGAGTGGGGAATGCCGAGTGCTGTTAGCGGTAGCGGGGTGTTCAGCTTGTGCTGTTAGCGGTAGCGGGGAGTCAGAATCAAAGTAGGCTTGATATAGTGCTGTCAATTCTCGAATTAAAACTCCCATTGACCAACCATCAGAGATGATATGGTGCATTGTTAAGAGCAGTACATGCTCTGTTTGGCTTAATCGTAGTAAGGTAACTCGTAAAAGCGGGCTTTGAGTCAAATCGAAGGGGTGCTGTGCTGCTTCGCTTGCTAGTCGCTGTACTTTGGCTTCCTGTTCAGCAAACTCCTGCAAATCCACTAGTGGCAAAACTAAGGTGACAGCGGGTGCGATTACTTGGACTGGTTGCCCTGCGACTGTAGTAAAGGTTGTTCTCAGGGCTTCATGGCGACAAACGATTTCATTCAAGCTTCTGTGCAAGGCAGCTACATTGAGTACACCCAGCAATCTGACGGCGGTAGCTATGTTGTAAGCTGCGCTACCTGGTTCTAATTGAGCCAGGAACCACAAACGCTGTTGAGCATAGGACAAAATGCAAGGTGTCTGCTCATTCCGGCGCGGAATCGATAGAGACTGTGCAGTTGGCGTTGCATCTTTCTGCAATGCTTTTAAAAGCAGCGCTCGTTTTTGGGGTGAAAGATTTTGTAATCTTTGCAAGCGATCGCTACTCATCTTTCCTCCTCCAATACAGATATGCTGGCAGCAATTTTGATTTGCTCATCTAAAACGGCGTCAATATCAACTTCGGTAGTCAGTGGGTTAGCAATGACTGCCCGCAATGCCACAATTGGTATTCCTGCAACTTCTAAAGTCGTTCTTGAGACAAAAGTCAAACCTGCTTGACGCTGGAGATTTTGCAAATGTTCATTAAATTGATTAATGAGTTGATTGTCAGCTTTTGTTAACTCACCTGTAGCTACTTTCTGTCTCCAATGCTTGGGAATATAGCGATATAAAAGAATATTAATCTCTGGTTCTAACAGTAATTCAAACTCAGGTTGATTGAGAATTAAATTTGCCATGTATTGAGTTTTTCTAATGCCCTCATCAATCAAAAATTCATAACCTTTTTGACCAATTAAATTCAGGGCAGCTCCTAAAAATAAAACCATCCCTGGACGCGAACCTTCCAAAGAGCGCTTACCTAAATCAATTGATTCTTTTCTTACGGTATATGCTGCATACTTCTCAATTACTTTTGCTATCTGCGGATTGCGTAGTAATACCATGCCAATTCCTGCTGGCAAATATAGCTGTTTATGCCCGTCAATTGTTACCGAATCTGCTCTTTCAATGCCGACAAGTTTATGCCGATGTTGTTCTGAAAACAAAACTGGCCCACCCCAAGCAGCATCAACATGCAAATGGATATTAGCATTTTGGGCAATTTCTGCCATATCTAACAGTGGATCTACAGCTCCACAATCAGTAGCCCCGGCAATACCAACTATAGCAATAATATGTTTTTTAGCAGTACGACACTCTGCAATAGTTTGCTGTAATTTTGACAAGTCAATGCGATTTTTACTATCAACAGGAACTTTAATTAAACTGCGTTCACCTATTCCCAATAAACCTGCTGCCTTTTCAAAAGAGTAATGCATTCGCTCGGAGCCAATAATCACGGCTCCCTCGTACCCATAAAATTTTAATGCTGCTGGTAAACCCTCGTTTTCAATCCCAGTAAAATTATCTTTTTGCCCTAGTGAAAAATTCCGAGCGCACCAAAGTGCTGTAATATTAGCTAGCGTACCTCCAGTAGCTATGATCCCAAGTGTACTTTCATAATTTTGAATATGAAATTGATAAAACTCCTCAGAGAATTGATAAATTAAGCGGTGCATCAATGCCAAACTATGGCGTTCAAAAGGAGTGAATGATTTTGAGGTTTCTGTCTTGACGACATTTTGATTGATTGCAGTCATTAATTTCCCCAAAGGACGGACAAAATAGGGGAGTGCTGATGTCATGTGACCAATAAATCGTGGGGAAGAGGTATGAATTGAATGGTCGATGACATTGGTGACTAAATCATCTATATAACTAGTAATTTCGGATGGCTCAGCAGGGATTTGACTATTACTAAATTGGTGAGTTATTGATACTAGGTCGATATCGGTGCAAACGCTGTCATCTTGTAAGAAGTTTTTAGTAATTGTTGAAATTTTTTCATCTAATTTTATCTCTGCTAATTTTGGGTGATTGGAAATAGAAAATATATCCTTAATATAGTTTTCGATGCTATTTTTGGGAGCCTCAGTACATGTTGTTGCTTTTTTCATTTAAAATACCTGTGTTTGTTTTTTTAAACGCAGAGGAAAGCGCGAAGGGGCGCAGAGGGTTACTTAATTTATTAGCTACACTTTTCTATACTATTCATCAAGGGCTAATATTTTTTGCACTTCTTCTTCATCCATTGTTTCTAGTTGGTCGAGCATCGTGTCGATATTGGCATTGAGCAAAAGGGCTGTTTCTACTTTTTCGGCTAGGCTACAAATTTTTGGGGAAATGAATAAGTCTCGTAATGATAGCTGTACGCCAAAACTGTGATAGATTCGTGAAATCAATTGTGTTGCTAACAGCGAATGTCCTCCCAATAGGAAAAAATCGTCGTCAATTCCTACTTGCTTGATTGATAAAATTTCTGTCCAAATCTGGGCGATTTTTTCTTGAGTTGGTGTTTGGGGTGCAACAAATATTGTTTCTTGTTCTGGACGACGATCGCCTGGTGCGGGTAAGGCAGATTGATTAATTTTGCCGTTGGGTAATAAGGGTAGTTTATCTAAGAATACATAGGCATTTGGTAACATGTATTCTGGCAATTTTTCGCTGAGAAAATGGTGGATATTACTGCTGGTGAGATTCGATTCTGGGCGAGGAACAATGTAGGCTACGATTCGCTTGTGGTTGGGTTGATCTTCCCGAATCATGGCTATAGTTGATCCCACTCCTTGATATTGACTTAATGTTGCTTCAATCTCGGATAGTTCAATGCGGAAGCCACGCAGTTTAATTTGGCGATCGCAGCGTCCCACAAATTCCAAGTTACCATCTGGTAGGTAACGAGCTAAATCACCTGTTTTGTAAAGGCGGCTTCCCCCTGAGACGCGATTAATCGCGTCTGTACAAGAAACGCTTTCTCCGCGTCCCCGCGTCCCCGCGTCCCCGCGTCCTCTTTCTCCCCCTGCCTCCTCAAAGGGGTTGGAGATAAACTTTTGTGCTGTTAATTCTGGTTGGTGCAGGTAGCCCAAGCTCAAACTATCGCCACCGATGTACAATTCCCCAACTACTCCCATAGGTACTGGTTGTAAATAGGCATCTAGGAGATAAATTTGCGTATTAGCGATCGCACCTCCAATCAAAACGCGATCGGGTATTTGGTCTTGGGGACTGCTACAATCACAGGTGACATCAGCAGCTACTTCTGAAGAACCGTATAGGTTTAAAAGTATACTCTCTGGTAGGGACTGCCGAAAGCGTTGTAAAAGAGCGATCGCTAAGGCTTCACCGCTTGTCACCCAAAGCTTGAGGTCAGGTAGTCTTTGTTGTAAATCCGTATCAGTATCTAACAATAAGCGCAGTAAAGCAGGCACTAGTACAAGCCGAGTAACTCGGTGACTGGCGAGGGTTGTCAAAAACTGTTGTGGCTCTTTGATGACTAAATCGGGTATCAGAACAAGGGGAATTCCTTGGAGTAATGGGCCGAAAATCTCCCAGACAGAATCTACAAAACTCAGGGATGTTTTTTGGCAACAAATCTCTTTTGGTGTAAAAGGGTAGGTCTTCCACATCCAAGCAAAACGGTTGACAGCACCGCGATGAGTACCGAGAACTGCTTTAGGTGTACTGGTAGAACCGGAAGTGTAGATTGCATAGGCGGGATGATCGGGTGTAGCTTTGCTAGTAGGATTTTGTTTGTAATGTTGGGCAATATCTAGCCAGCCGGTATCAATGCAAATTATCTTGGCTGTGGATTCAGTAAGTTTACCAACAAGGTGCTGCTGAGTCAGCAATACCGACACCTGAGAGTCTTTTAACATCAAATTCAACCGCTCTTGTGGGTATGCTGGGTCTAAAGGTACATAAGCTCCACCAGCTTTGAGAATGCCCAGTAGCCCCACTATCATCGCTGCTGACCGTTCTATACAAATACCAACTAGCACTCCCGCCCCTATTCCTAACTGTTGCAAGTAATGCGCTAGTTGATTGGCACGGGTATTAAGTTCGCGGTAAGTCAGTTGCTCGTTCTCAAATATGACTGCGACAGCATCGGGCGACTGCTCTACCTGGGCAGCAAATAACTCGTGAATGCACTGGTTGGGATAATTAGCCTGAGTGTTGTTCCATGTGACTAATAGTTGCTGTTGCTCAGTTGGTGTGAGCAAAGGCAAATCAGAGAGGTGTTGATTGGTATCGACGCAGATACCCTCTAGCAAAGTCTGAAAATGACCCAACATCCGCGTTATGGTCGCAGCATCAAATAAATCGCTGTTGTACTCTAGGCTGGCTGTCAGTCCCTCTTGTGTTTCTACCATATACAAAGTCAGGTCAAACTTCGCCGCTTTGGTGTTGATTTCCAAGGGTTGCAGAACTAAACCTGGTAGCTCTAAATCTGGCATTGGGGCATTCTCGAAGACAAACATCACCCCAAATAAAGGAGCGCGGCTTAAATCTCGTTGCCAGTGCAATTCTTCGACCAGTTTTTCAAACGGTAAATCCTGGTGGGTGTAGGCTCCTAATGTCACCTCGCGTATCCGCACCAGCAACTGTGAGAAAGTCGGGTTGCTCGATAGGTTGGTGCGTAGCACTAATGTATTGACAAAGAACCCAATCAAATCTTCAATTTCGCCGCGATTGCGGTTAGCAATTGGCGAACCGACAGCAATATCTGTTTGAGCGGTGTAGCGATAGAGCAATGTCTTAAATGCTGCTAGCAGTGTCATAAATAGAGTGACTCCCTGCTTTTGGCTGCAAGCTTTGAGTGCTTGAGTTAGGGCTTGAGGCAACAAAAGCGATCGCGTTTCACCCCGAAAAGTTTGCATGGCAGGCCGCGGACGGTCTGTGGGCAGTTCTAAGACTGGTAAATCTTGGAGTTGCTGTTTCCAGTACGCCAATTGATTTTTTAGTACTTCCCCTACTAACCACTGTCGTTGCCAAATAGCGAAATCTGCATACTGGATGGGCAATTCTGTGAGTGGGGAGTGGGGAGTGGGGAGTGGGGAGTGGGGAGTGGGGGTAATGGGGAGTGGGGAGTGGGGGGTGGGGAGTGGGGAGTGGGGAGTGGGGAGTGGGGAGTGGGGATTAGGGGTAATGGGGAGTGGGGAGTGGGGGGTGGGGAGTGGGGAGTAAGAATAAGAGTAGGCTTGATAGAGTGCTGTTAATTCTCGAATCAATACACCAGTTGACCAACCATCACAGACGATGTGGTGCATGGTAAATAATACTACATGTTCTTCCGCAGCCAGCTTTAATAAACTCATCCGCAGTAAGGGAGCTTGCATTAAATCAAACCCTTGTTGCGCCTCTAAAGTAGCCAAGCGTTGGATTTCGGCGGCTTGTGTAGGTAGTTCCTGTAAATCTATTACTGGTATATTCAGTTGCAAAGACGATGCAATTTTTTGCACTGGTTGGGCATGAGCGATCGCAAAACTTGTACGTAAAACTTCGTGACGCTGCAAGATTTCGTTTATACACTCTTGGAGTGCAGCAATATTTAGTTTGCCTGTAATGCGAATCGCTCTAGAAAGATTGTAGGCAGCCCCACCAGGATTTAGTTGCTCTAGAAACCACAAGCGCTGCTGGGCAAATGATAGCGGTATTTCCCTATCTCTAGAAACACGTTTGATATCGGTAAGTTGCAGTTTTTCTCCAGCCTTCATTGCTGTTTCAATTTGTTTGGCTAGTCCGGCTACCGTGGGTGTTTCAAATAGTTGGCGCAGAGGTAGTTCCACTGCAAACGCTTTACGGATGCGGGAGATGGCTTGAGTTGCTAGCAGTGAGTGTCCGCCCAAGGTGAAGAAATCATCGTCAATGCCTACCCGTTTCAAACTGAGAATTTCAGCCCAAATGCCAATTAGCACTTCTTCGACCGGATTTCGAGGTGCTACAAAAGTTTCTGGCGATGGCGTTTGTTCAGGGGTTGGTAGTGCCTGGCGGTTGACTTTACCATTGGCTGTTAAAGGTAGTGTCTTCAGCAGTACAAAGGCAGTCGGTATCATGTATTCAGGTAGTTTCTCTTGAAGAAATTGGTGCAGTTGACTAGTATCTAATTCTCGTCTGGACACTACATAAGCTACCAAACGCTTATCCCCTGGCCGATCCTCTCGGACTGTAACTACTGCCTGTTGCACCTGCGGATATTGACTAAGTAGCGCCTCAATTTCTCCTAATTCAATGCGAAAACCGCGTAACTTTACCTGATAATCAACTCGTCCCAAAAACTCTAGATTTCCATCCGGTAAGTAACGAACTATATCCCCCGTTTTATAGAGCTTTGCTGCTGATTGATTAGAGGCAGGGAGTTGCATAAATCGCTCTTTGGTTAACTGAGGTGAATTTAAATAGCCTCTAGCCACAGAAACCCCGCCAATGTACAGTTCACCTGGCACACCAATAGGTACAGGTTGCAGTTCCTCATCGAGTACATAAACCTGAGTATTAGCTAGCGGACGCCCAAGAGGAACAGTTTGTGTGTAGTTTTGTTTGTTATTTACTAGATACGTCAGCACCCCAACCGTAGTTTCAGTCGGGCCGTAATGATTTAGGATTTGACACTCCGGCATCAACTGCCGAATCTGCTCAATTAGATGCCAACTAGCAGCCTCACCGCCTAAAATTAGTCGCAGTCGAGGCAATATAGATTTAGCGTTAGTGGAAGTTAGCAACGCTGCTAAATGAGAGGGAACTATTTTCAGACAATCGATCTGATGACGGTGAAAGTAATCTGCTAGTGCTTCTGTGTCGGTAGCCCGCTCTTGGGAGATAATATGCAGGCAACCTCCGGTACATAAAGCTGGAAAAATTGCTGTATTGCCCAAGTCGGCGGCGAAGGTGGAAACGGTGGCAAAGCTGGCAGGATTAGGTAAAGCTAATTTATCTGAGATGGCGTAAAAATAATTGAGTAGTTGACGATGTTCGATCGCTACACCTTTGGGTTTACCTGTAGAACCAGAGGTGTACACGACGTAAACTAGATTGTTGCTCGTTACTTTGCTAGTGACATTTTCGCAGCTTTCTTGAGCGATCGCAACTTCGCTGTCTAGGCAAATTATCTGTGCCGGATGTGTTGGTAGTGTTGCGACTAAAGTCTGTTGGGTGAGAATGATTGATATTTGAGCATCCTGCAACCGCAATGCTAGCCCTTGTTTGGGTATTTGGTCTATTACTAGATAGGCTCCACCGGCTTTAAGGATACCGAGCATGGCTGTGATTGTATGCAGCGATCGCTCCAGATAAACAGCTACAATTACTTCTGGCCCTACTCCCAACTTTTGCAGATAACGAGCGATTTTGTTGGCACGAGCATTCAGTTGGGTATAGGTGAGTTGCTCTTGTTCAAATACCACAGCGAGATGATTGGGAGTTTTGGCTACCTGTTCGGCAAACAGTTGGTGGATGCACTTGTTGAGTGGGTAATCAGTCTGAGTATTGTTAAATTCTAATAACAGTTGGTGTTGTGCGATCGCACTTAAGATTGCTAATTTGCTAATTGCCACTTCTGGATTGGCAATTGCACTGAATAATAAAGTTTGAAATTGTTCGGCTAGGTTTTGAATAGCTGTGGTTGAGTATAAGTTGGTATCATAGTGAAATTCTATTAACAAAGAATCGTTGTTTTGCAAACAAACAAGTTTAACTTTAAACGGTTCAATACAAGTGTATTGCTGCTCCAATGAAAATACAACTTCATCTACAGAAAATTGTTGTGAAAATTCTACAAACTCAAACCCAAAGGGGAAAACTATACCTTTTTCAGGTTGCTCAATCAACTTTTCGGCAACGAAATAATCTTGCCATTCTTCCGCAGCTTCTATAACTTTTTGAGCTAGTTCTACAACTTCTTTAAAGCATAAATTTGTGTTCAGTTGGCTACGGATTGGCAACCATTTGGCAAATAATCCCAAAGCATCATGCAGTTCTGCATATTCTCTACCATCACAAGCCTTGCCGATGATGATCTCTGGCTGTTTTGTCAATCGCCATAGCAGTATCTGCCAACACGCCAGTAAAAATACAGATGTAGAAGAGTCATACTGCTGTACAAGTAATTCTAATTTTGTAGTGATATCGTCAGAAAGTGCTACTTTGAAAGACGCTGGTACAAATGCTGTTTGTTGAGAATTCTGATCCTCGAATGGTAGCTGCAATTTAGCTAGCGATGAAAAATCTTGGTTTAGCCAATAATTATTTTCTGTTGTGGCTACTTCATCTTTTAGTAATTGATTCTGCCATTCTGCAAATTGCACGTATTGTACAACTTCCAAATCGCTATATTTTTGACCTTTTAAGCATTCTGAGTAGGTAATACTAATCTCTTTAACTAAATTATACAGTGTCCAATAATCTGCACAAAGCGCAGGTAAGTTAATAATTAAAATATATTTATCTAAAGAGAGTTTAATTAAATATAAAGTAATATTATTGTTGTGATTTTGAGTAATCTTATCCTGAAACAACCGCTCAATTTTTGTTGTTTCACCATCAATCAACTGGATTTCTTGCCACAAAGGAGAAATACGATCCTCCACAACCATAATTGGCATCTTCATACCAGGTATGCAATGAAAATTGGTGCGGAGAATTTTATGCTTGTTAATGACTTGCTCTACAGCAGCTTTTAAATAGTCTAGATTGAGATTACCTTCAACATAAATAGCACATTGCGCCCGATAAACCGAATTATTTGCTTGTAATAACCAAAGGTGCCTCTGTTGGGGAGAAAGCCGAAAGCCTTGAATAGTGTTAGATTGCATTCGTTACTCCATCCTTATTTAATAATATCTGCGCTATTGATCATTTCGCCCATTGCCACCACAATTTTGCGAGAGCCTACATAAGGGTTACGTCCGTGGGCAGCGAGCATATTATCTAACATTAATATGTCACCCTTTTGCCATGAAAAGCTAGTTTGAGACTGTCGATAAACTTCATTAATTTCTGTAATTGCAGAATCTTCAATGGGAGTACCATCACCATAATAAACATTCCGTGGTAGCTGATGTTCACTAAATAAAGATAATAAAGATTCTCGCACTTCTGAATCTAAATAGTTTATATGATGCAACTGAATTTGATTGAAAAATACAGGTTCATCGGTTTTTGGGTGTATTGCCAATGCTGGACGAATTTGACGAGTGACAAGTCCATTATTCTCATGCCATTCAAAATCAATTTTTGCTTGTTTGCAGATTCTTTCTACTACATTTTGATCATGAGTTTGAAAAAACTCTTGCCAACTGACATCTAAACTATCTGTATAGTTGCGAACATACATTAATTGCTTTTCAGCTAATTTATCTCGTAACTTGGGATCAAGAATTCGGTAAGCTTGACGACAATCTATAATTGGCGTTTCTCCACCTTTTGCGGCTGGTTGCAGGCAGAAGAACCATATT
The DNA here is from genome assembly GCF_059505385.1 of Desmonostoc vinosum. Classification (NCBI taxonomy): domain Bacteria; kingdom Bacillati; phylum Cyanobacteriota; class Cyanophyceae; order Nostocales; family Nostocaceae; genus Desmonostoc; species Desmonostoc vinosum. Next base: position 14,316 of record NZ_JCACKM010000050.1, on the reverse strand, counting down.
TTGAGAGGAAAACTATGTAAATGAGAGCTTTCATTATGGAAGAGAATTGCTTTGTCAGCTGGGTAAGGTGTAGAACCATATACTTTTCCTCCTTCGTCTGTACGGGGTAAATCGCCATATTCGCCGAATAATTTTGGACAAATTGCCTGAGCAAAACTTTCAAATTCTAAGGTAGATTGAATGTGGAAGCCTCGAAAAAGAATAGCTCCAGATTTTAATAATTTTGTCTCTATTAATTCGCGGTTATTTTTAGCCCAAACAATCAAATCAATCTCATCGTTGTTAGGCTGAATCACTAAAGGAAATGTTTGTCCTGGTTCGAGATCATCAATTTTAATTAATTGTTCTGGTAATAAATTTACAGCTTTGGGAACAACTTTCATTAATTTTTCCCGTTTGAAAGTTTGACGCTCCCTTTTTTGGATAATTTGTTGTTTTTTTTCTGTTGTCGTCAGCATTTCTAAACTATCAATTCTTGTCTCAGGTTGCGAGACAATATTCTCTAGTAGCGTCTGAAAATGACCTGTCATGCGAGTAATAGTAGTCGCATCAAAAAGGTCGGTGCTGTAGTTCCAACTGCCTATTAATCCCTGTTCTGTTTCATTGATAAATAGAGCTAAATCGAACTTTGCAGTTTTGTTGTCAACTTCTATTGGTGCCATCTCCAATCCCAAAAGCGACTGCGGTGACATTGGTGTATTTTGCATGACAAACAAAACTTGAAATAGGGGTGTGGGTTGCAAATTGCGTTCTGGTTGCAGTTCTTCCACCAGCTTTGCAAAGGGTAAATCTTGATGGGCATACGCACCTAATGCTACCTCGCGCACCCGTTTCAAAAGTTCGCGAAAACTGGGATTACCCGATAAGTCTGTCCGCAAAACAAGTAAATTGATAAAGAAACCAATCAAAGCTTCTGTTTCGGCTCGGTTACGGTTAGCAACATCAGTCCCAACTACAATATCTTCCTGATTTGTGTAGCGGTACAGTAGTGTTTGCAAGGCTGCTAGCAGTGTCATAAAGAGGGTGGCGTTCTCTTGCTGTGAAAGCTTTTGCAGGGCTTGGGACAAGCTAGCAGGCAGTATAAAAGAGTGGGTTGCTCCTTGGAAGCTGGGTATTTTTGGACGGGGGCGATCGCAAGGTAAATTAAGTATGGGAATATTGCCACCTAACTGCTGCTTCCAGTAGGTAAGTTGAGTCTCTAACACTTGCCCTACAAGCCACTGACGCTGCCAAAGCGCAAAGTCTGCGTATTGGATGGAAAGTTCTGGTAAGGATTGGTGCTTCCCGGTAGAGAAAGAGGCATAGAGTGTGGCAATTTCCCGAATTAGGATGCCCATCGACCAGCCATCAGAGATAATGTGGTGCATGGAAAACAACATCACATGCTCTGTTTGATTGAGTTGTAGCAAACTCACTCGCAACAATGGCCCTGTTGTCAAGTCAAAAGAACGCTGTTGTTCTCTAATTGCTAACTTTTGAATCTGCTGTTGCTGTTCTGCCTTTGATAATCCTTGCAAATCCAATACTGGCAGTGTGAATTTATCGGCGGGGGCAATAACTTGTACAGGTTGCTCCTGTTTTGTAGTAAAAGTAGTTCGCAATACTTCGTGGCGCTGCACAAGAGTATTGAAGGACTCTTCCAAGGCTGTAACGTTGAGTGTTCCCATCAGGCGGACAGCACCAGAAATATTGTAAGTTGGGTTGCCTGGGGCTAATTGGTCGAGAAACCATAGTCGCTGTTGGGCAAAGGCAAGGGGAAAATAGTTCTGTTCTAAATTGCGGGGAATCGCAGGAATTGTCTTGGCGACATCCCGATGCTTTTTCATCAGCCGCAGTTCCAAGAGGGCTAGCTTTTCTGGGGAAAGCTTTTGTGTGAGTTGGAGTAGATTACTCGTTTGGAAATTATTTTTTTCTGTATTGTTTTTTACAGCATAATTTTCTGGTTGCAGTGTCGGTTTTAGCCTGATGTACGAATCGTTTTGAGGAATTAGCGCCTCGATCGCATCACAAGCAACTGCTACAGGGTTAGTATCAATAATTCTACGTAACAATTCTTGGCAACGCTGTTGTACGGTAGGGGAATTAATCAGCTGTTCCAAACTCTCAGCTATCACTTTTGCTTGCCATTGAGATGGCGGCAAGCACTCACCAACTCCCACGCGACTCAAGCAAGAGCCAGTATATAGCTGATCTGCTCCCATTGCCAGCGCCAACTGCGGTATACCAGAGGCGATCGCCTGACCGCTTGTAACTAAACCGCCATGATGAATCACGGCGCTTGTATAAGGCATACAACTTACCATCGATGGCAGGTATTGCACCCACTTAACTAAACTGGGAAGGTTTTCTGGTACTAGTTTTGCGTGTCGCGTCACCAAAAGACCCCGACGTTGCAAAAGCTGACACGCTTCGGCACTAACTGCGAAAAATTTGGCCCCTGCTAATGAGGTGGTGCCACCTGTAATTAAAATTGGTGGTTCTTCTCCATGCACTTCTCGAAGTTCTGCGGGAAGGTTATTTGTTGATGGCTGATCGTGCCATACAAAACCTGTCTGCAATACTCCTGACGATTTGGGTGCAAACCAGTCTGGCCAAAGTCCAATTGTCTTGTCGGGTAATCTTAACCATGCCAACCAATCACTTACAGGCACTAGACCCATTTTGGCTCTGATTTGATTGATCTCATCACCAAAAATAGAACCAATTAGTTCTGCAACTAGCGACCTGGTGGAAAGGTGGCTTGGTGAGGACATGACTGCTAAAAGAGGTATATTCAATTTTTCTGCGGCTATCCGCGCCGCAATACCTGGTGTGTCACGGGCAATTAAAACTGTTTGATGGGGATGATGGTGTTTAGCGATCGCTTGATATTCAACAAAAATTTTGGGTAATACATATTTTTGGTAAATTGTCAAAAAACCTTGCGGGCTATTGAATAGATGCCCATCTGCACTTAGGTGATCAAATTCTTCGGGAGTATCTAAGGCTATGAAGTTTAATTCAGCCTGTAGTACTGCTTTTTCATACTGGCAGTTGGTAATTAAGGTGACGTCATGACCGCGTGTTTTCAAGGTACTGCCGATTTGGATGAAAGGGTATACTTCCCCAGTTGACCAATGTGTGATTAATAATATTTTTGCCATGGTTCTAGATTAGTTTTTTTTCACGCAGAGGAGGCAGCGCGTTGCGGGGGGAACCCCCGTTGTAGCGACTGCCGTCGCGCAGAGACGCAGAGAGTTATGGGAGTTTAGGTGGCTTTGAGTTTGTTGGCAATTATGAGGGCTTCTTTATCTGATAGTTCGCTCAATTCTTGCAATAGTGCTGTTATGTCTTCGGTATTTGTTTGTTCAAGTTGGTACTGTCTGATGATTTGAGCTAGTTCTGCGATTGTGAATGCGGTAGTAAAAATTATTTTGAGGGGTAATTCTATTTGGAAGTGTTCGCGCACGCGGGATACTAGCTGGGTTGCTAGTAGAGAGTGTCCTCCCATTTCAAAAAAGTTGTCGTGGATGCTGATCGCAGAGATTCTAAGTAGTTGCGACCAAATTTCTGCTAACGCTTTCTCTATGGGAGTGTAAGGTGCAACAAAGTCTCTTAAGTCTTGTCTGGTTTGCTCTGGTGCTAGCAAGGCTTTTTGGTCTATTTTGCCGTTGGAGGTGAGCGGCAAAGTATCTAAGATGACAAATGCTGATGGCAGCATATACTCTGGTAGTTTTTCTTTGAGAAAGTCTCGCAGGTGGAGAACTGGGGTTTTCTCTCGGCGTGGCACTATGTAAGCTACTAGGCGTTGGTCTTTGGGTATGTCCTCTCGAACTATAACTGTAACTTCTGCTACGTCGGGATGCCCTGCTAATGCTGTCTCAATCTCTCCTAATTCAATCCTGAAGCCCCGGATTTTTACTTGATTATCAATTCGTCCTAAGTATTCTATATTACCGCTAGGTAAGTAGCGAGCCAAGTCACCAGATCTGTAAAGGCAATTAAATTTTGAATTGTTAAAGGGATTGGTAAGAAACTTTGAGGAGGTGAGTTCAGGACGGTTGAGATAACCGCGTGCTAAACCAGCACCACCGATATACATTTCGCCGGGGATGCCAATTGGTACTGGCTGCTGATTGGGATCTAATAAGTAAATTTGCAAATCGGGAATCGGGCAACCGATCGCACTCCCAGAGTGATTGTGTAAATCGGTAATTGCGATCGGGCGATAGGTAACGTGTACGGTGGTTTCGGTAATGCCGTACATGTTAATTAATTGCGGTGATTTGTCCCCGTGATGTTCAAACCAAGGTTGTAAGCTGGATAATTCTAAGGCTTCGCCGCCAAAAATTACCAGACGCAATTGTAAGTCTTTGAGATTTTCGGGAGTCTCTTCTACTCGGATGAGTTGGCGAAAGGCTGAGGGTGTCTGGTTGAGAACTGTTACCTGTTGCTGATGTAATAAGTCATAGAAGGCTTCGGGGGAACGGCTTACCCAGTAGGGAACGATTACCAGCCGTCCGCCGTTGAGTAAAGCTGCCCAAATTTCCCAAACTGAGAAGTCGAAGGCGATGGAGTGGAAGAGTGAAAAGACATCGCGATCGCTAAAGTTAAACCAAGATTGAGTTGCCTGAAATAAACGCACTACATTGTAGTGGGTACACAAAACTCCTTTGGGTTTACCTGTGGAACCGGAAGTGTAAATGACGTAAGCAAGGTTATCTGGGAGGAAGGGAATGCTTAAGGGGGAACAGGAAATAGTTTCTCCTATTTCCTGCAATGCATCGATCGCAATGACTGGTGTAGAATGTTGAGTGAATTTTTCGAGTAACTGGGTTTGCGTAACTAGGACGGAGATTTGGGCATCCTCCCAGATGAAGTTTAACCGCTCTTGAGGATAGTTTGGATCTAAGGGTATATAAGCCCCACCAGCTTTGAGAATACCCAAGATTCCTACTATCATGTGGGGCGATCGCTCAACGCACAAACCAACTTTGGTTTCTGATTCTACACCCAAGCTTTGTAATTGGTGGGCAAGTTTGTTGGCTTGACGGTTGAGTTCTTGGTAGGTGAGTTTTTGATCGTCGAAAATCACGGCGATCGCATCTGGTGTACGCTCAACTTGGGCCTCAAATAGTTGATGCAGAGTTGCAGTTTTCGGGTAATGAGTGCTAATTTGCTGCCACTGTTGCAGAGTCAGTTTTTCTTGCTGAGTTAGTAAAGGTAAGTAGTTGATTTGCTCGTCGGGATTGGTAACAATCGCTGTTAATAATGTCTGGAAATGCCCCAGCATCCGAGTAATTGTGTCTGCATCGAATAAATCGGTGTTGTATTCTAAAGTACCTGTCAGTCCTTGTTCTGTCTCCCGCATAGACAAAACCACATCAAAAAATGCCGTTTTGTTTTCCACTTCTAGCAGACTCAGGGTAATCTCCGGCATTTCTAAGACTATCTCTGGCAGATTTTGCAGGGAGAACATGACTTGAAACGGCGGTTTGTGTCTGAGACTGGGATGAGGTTTGAGTGTCTCCAGGAACTTTTCAAATGGTAAGTCTTGATGAGCGATCGCGCCTAAAACAACCTCGCGTACCCGACTCAACAATTCTCTAAAACTGGGATTTCCTGATAAGTCACCACGCAGGATCAGCGTATTTACCAAAAATCCAATTAACCCTTCGAGTTCCTCCCGATTGCGGTTAGCAAAAGGTGAACCGACTAAGATATCATCCTGCTGTGTGTAGCGATATAATAACGTTTGGAACGCCGCCAGTAGCGTCATGAACAATGTTACTTCTTCGCGGCGACTCAAATCTTTTAGCGCCTGAGTTAGGGACTTGGGTAAAAGGAAGGATTGGCTTGCACCCTGGTAAGTTTGGATGGCTGATCGCGGGCGATCGCTAGGTAAGTTGAGGATAGGGAGATCGCCTTGAAGTTGTTGCTGCCAGTAGGTTAGGTGAGTTTGCAATACTTCTTCTCTCAACCACTGGCGTTGCCAAACAGCATAATCTGCATACTGGATGGGTAATTCTGGCAGGGGAGAGGGTTTCCCTACACAGAAAGCTTCGTAAAGTACTGTTAATTCTCCGAAGAAAACCCCCCGCGACCACACATCAGCGATGATATGGTGAATTGTAAACAGCATCAGATGTTCTAGCTCACCTAGCTGTAGGAGAGTCACTCGCAGCAGTCCCGGTTTTGTGAGATCGAATGGCTGCTTTTGTTCTTGGGTAAGCAGCCGCTGCACCTCTGGCTGGCGTTCTGTGGCGGATAAATTGCGTAAATCTAAGGTTGGTAATGTAAATTTAAATTCATTTTTGATTGTCTGTATTGGTTGTCCATCGGCGATCGCCAAGCTGGTTCGCAGGATTTCGTGGCGGTTGATAATCTCGTTAATACTAGCTTCTAGGGCTATGAAGTTCAGCCGACCTTTTAATAGTATAGCCCCAGACATATTGTATATACTAATACCAGATTCTAATTGGTCTAGCAACCACAATCGCTCTTGAGCAAAAGATAAGGGTGCAGGATTGTGTTGAGAACGTCGAGGAATAACTTGTAATTCTGTAGACTCAACTTTCCCCTGTAAACGCTTAGCAAATAGCGCCTGTTTAGTTAGTGATAGTTGAGAACGTCGTTGTGAGATTTCGTCTCTTTTAGTATCCATGATGCCCCTCAAGAAAATCCTGGAAAATGTAAATATAGATTTCTAATTATTTATTATCGATAATTTCTAATTTCACGTACTCAGGCGCAGTTGAAATTTGCCTTAAATCATTTTCTAAAATGATTAAATTTCCTTGAGTATCAATTTCTTTAAAGCCTGCGAATTTATAAGTAATATACATCATGCGATTACGATGATTAGAAATAAATTCAGCACGTAATCTAACGCCATGCTTTTTTGCTAATCTCATCAAATGATTCAGCAAAATTGTCCCTACACCTCTGGACATGACTCGACAAGACATCAATAATAGTTTGATAGTCCAAAAGCTTTCTTGGCATTCCACTAAAGCCAAACCAATTTTACCGTAACTCCCATATTTATCAGATAAATCAGCTGTGAGCAGTTGATGATTATCTGACTGACGAAATTGATTGAGTTCTGCATAAGAAAAGGTATAACCAGTTGTATTTAACTGATTTGTTCTGATTGTTAACTCTTCAGCACGTTGTAAATCTGCTTCTTTGGCAGAAGAGATAGTAAAAGTCATATCCAAAGTAGCTAAAAATTCTTCTTGAGTACCAATAAATTCTTTTTCATCTGATTGCCTTTCTAAATCGCTAAGATACATTTGCCTTCTCAGTTTTGAATCCTCTGTAATAAAACGGGGATTCATCTCCGGCATATCTAGTAAATTGGTGATTTTTGCAGCATTGATACAGAGGACTTCTGGAAGAGAAAATTTGACTTCTTCTAACTCAAACGTATCGTCATCAATAAAGGCGATCGCATCAATACTGATATTAAGTGCTTTAGCAATTTCTTGAAGAGAACTAACTTTAGAATTCCAGTTAATTTGAGGATAGAGAAAATACTCTTTTAATCCCAACTCTTGCAATTTATCTATGGCTTTTACATGTTCATTTTTACTAGCAATGGATTGTAATATTCCCCGCTCATCTAATATTTGGAGAATTTCAATTATCTGGTTTTGTAAAAAGATGCGATCGTCTTCTAATAACACACCATGCCAAAGGGTGTTATCTAAATCCCAAACTACACATTTAATAATCTTCTTAGCAGTTTGTTCGTGATTTAAAGTTTCAGTTTTTGAGAGAAACATGACTTAATTATTATGCTAGATTTTTACGTTTTTTAACACTAACCTACATCTTGCACCTGTCAGTTAAAATAATGAATTTGCTGCAATAAAGTAATAAAAATCGCATATCCATTTACCTCTGTATTTAGTCCATTTCTAATGGACTTTTGCTATTAGGCAGGGATTTACAATCCCTGGCGGATATCAGCGTAGCCGAACAATTAGGTAATTTTTACGACTGAAAGTTTGACAGGTCAAGATATAAACTAAGAAACATAAAGTTTCTCTAGTTTTGGTAGATATTCTTGATAACCGTAATCTGCGATTGTAATTTGCTGAATTTGTGTGCTACCTTCAATAATTTCCATAATTTTTGCATCCCGCCAATATCTCGCCACCGAGTAATCACTGCTGCAACCATTTCCACCGTGAATTTGTACAGCATCAGTAGCGATTTTGGCAGCAACTTTGGCAGCAAAATATTTAGCAATTGCAGTTTCACTAAACGAGTTGGAATTCCCAATATCTTTGAAATAACCTGCTTGATAGCACAGTAATCTTGCTGCCTTCAAATTAGTAATCATCTCAGTAATCATTTGTCTAATTAATTGATGTTCTTTCAAATAAACACCAAATTGCTGACGTTCATTTGTATATTTCAGACAAGCTTCCAAACAAGCTTGAGCAATACCTACACAACCCCAAGCCACACTGTATCTACCATAATCAAGTGCAGAAGCAGCAACATAGGAAAAACCAAAACCCAACTTACCCACTAAATTAGACTGTGGAATCTCACAGTTATTAAGGTGTAACTCTGCTAACATTGAGGCTTTAACACCCAACATTCCAAAAATTGGTTTGATTTCAAGTCCGGGACTATTTTTTGCAACTAAAAATGCAGCAGGTTTTCCATCACATTGGGCAAACACTAAAAAAATATCAGCAATTTGTCCATAGGTAATCCATTTTTTTTGCCCATTTAAAACATAACAGTCACCAGAAATAGTTGCTGTAGTTTCTACACTTTTGGCATCACTACCTACACTAGGTTCGCTTAATGCAAAGGCCGCGATTATTTCACCAGATGATAATTTGGGAAGCCAATAATCTTTTTGAGATTTATTACCCCATTTCCAAATGACTTGCGAAACCATGTTATGTACTGTCAACAAACTCCGCAATGAAGAACAACCACGGCCAATTTCTTCATTAAGATGACCAAATGTAATCATATCCATGCCGCTACCACCAAAAGCTTTTGGTAAAATAGCCCCTAAATATCCTCTTTGAGCAAGCTGTTTTATAAGCTTGAGAGGAGTATATTCTTTTTGTTCGCAGTCATTGGCATCTGGAATAATTTCTGCATCTGCAAAAGCTCTAAATTCAGCTTTAGCATTTTTCTGTTCATCACTCAACTCTAATTTCATAATATTATGAAACTGACTAATTTTTTACTCATTCTTGTGTTACCAAAGTCTTTTTACTTTCAACCAAATGAGTCATCGCATTGATAGTTCTAAAATTATCAAACTCCAAATCTTCATTTTCGATAGTAATTTGAAACTCTTGTTCTATGAATAAAACAATTTGCATGGCAAACATAGAATTAACGAAGCCAAGAGCAAATATATCTTCATCTGGTCGCAAATCGTGATTGCGAAAAAATCGCGAAAGGAATGCTTTGATTTTGGATTGTGTTTCTTTCATATTTAATTTTACTTGCACGAGAATTTCTGACATTTAAAAACCCCTTATTTTCTTCCTCTGTTTCCTGTAAGCTAAAAAACATCTAAATTACATAATCAAATTAAATAAAACTCTTGTGGTGTGGGCATCTTGCCCGCCCTAATTATGCAAGTTATATGTGGAACAGCTTATTCAGTTATAAGTATAAAAACCTTGCCCACTCTTGCGTCCATGCAACCCGGCATCTACCATTTTTTTCAACATGGCACAGGGTCTGTATTTACTGTCGTTAAAACTTTCATATAAAACTTCAATAGAATACAAAATTGTATCTAAACCTATCAAATCAGCAGTTTCTAATGGCCCCATTTTGTGACCAAAGCAGGATTTAAAAATTTTATCTACTTCTTCCACTGTAGCGACTTGCTCGTGTAGTAAAAAAATAGCTTCGTTAATTGTCAACATCAAAACTCGATTGGAAACAAAACCCGGTGAGTCGTTAACAATAACGCATTCTTTACCCATTTGAGCTAATACATTTTGAGTCGTAGTAATTGTTTCTTGCGAAGTGTGATATCCCCGAATTACTTCTACCATTGGCTTTATTGGTACAGGGTTCATGAAATGTGTACCAATAACTTGATCAGCACGCTGGGTTACTGAAGCGAGGCGAGTAATAGAAATGGCCGATGTATTAGCTGCAAATATCGCTTTTTTAGGGCAGATATGATCTATTTTACTATAAATCTCCTTTTTTATATCCCATTTTTCTGTTGCATTTTCAATAACAAATTCAGCATTTTCTAAAAATCTATAATCAGTAGAAAATTGAATATTTTTGAGGATGTCATCAGGGCTTTTGGTATTTTCGCCTTTTTTGAAAAACCCTTGAAAGCGAATATTCTTCCTAATTTCTTGCTGGGCACGCTCTAAAATTGCTTCTGAAATATCTACTAAAATTACTTGATATCCAGTTTGGGCAAGGTTTTGTGATACCCCAATGCCCATTACACCTGCTCCAACCACACCAACAACTTGAATGTTCATGATTAATTAATCAGCTAAATTTGATTTTTGTTATACCAATTCTATAAAATCTGACAACAGACTCAAACATTGCAATCCTGATAAAATCTGACTTCCTTGATTACGTTAGCAAGTCCACGATAGCGTAGCGTAAAGCCTGCGGCATAGCTTCGCTTAGAGCGAGTCATCGAGCGTCAGCGTTAGGATTCGTGTAAAAATAAGTTGAACAATTTAATATTTGTAGTGCGGGCATCTTGCCCGCGCGAGCAAGATGCTCGCACTACTTATTTTTACTTGATGCCTTAGCGACACAGGAGCGTCGCGTCATTACGAATTACTTAGAATGAGTTGACAAAAGCTTGTCAGCTTCGTCCTCACTTAATTTCTCCAACTCTGCTATTAAGACCTCTTCAATAACCAAAGCCAATGCACTTACAGACGAAGCTTCAAAAATTAATCTCGTCGAAAGTTCGATTTGAAAATCTTTCCGAAGTTGAAAAATTAGTTGCGTACCAATCAAAGAATTTCCGCCTAAATCAAAGAAGTGATCATAAATCCCAACTTGTTCAATTCCTAATAATTCTTGATAGCGTTGAGCAACTTTGCATTCTATCTCACCACTAGGAGCAACATAAGTAGTTTTTAAATTAGGTCGTAAGTGTTTTGAGTTACTTAAAGATTTTTCCCAAAGATGGGAAACCTCAAAATTTTCATGCTCATCAATCACATCTTGAAGGTTTCGTGTTGTGACAATGACTTGTGGTAGTTCTAAAGATAGAACATGACCTAATGTATTAACACCCTCTGCAAATGTGATGCCATATTGCTCTCGCATCTGCTTAAAATTAGCTTGAATCTCTGGAGCAAATGATAATAGCGCATCTTGCCAATTATCCCATTGCCACCAATCCCAATTAATAGAAATTGTCGGGATTTCTCGTTTGTAAAAATTATCATGGGCAAATGCATCTAGAAATGCATTCGCTGCACAATAATCTACTTGACCGAATCCACCATACATAGAAGTCATTGAGGAAAATAAAACGAGGAAATCTAACTTAATATCCTTGAGAACAGTATTTAATACTAGTGTTCCTCGCACTTTAGGATGAAGTACGCTCTCTGCTAATTCGGTTGTTTTTAATTGCATCAAACCTGCTCCTGGAACTCCCGCAGCATGAATTACTCCATGAATTTTGCCAAAGCGATCGCACACTTGATTTACTGTTGTTTGCATTTGTTCGAGATGAGCAACATCGGCTGCAATCACCACAACTTCTGCACCCAATTTTTCTAATTCTTGAATTTTCTTAATCTTCTGACTGAGTACGTCTTCCTCGTCATGATCTGATAGCCACTGCTGCCATTGTGCTTTTGCTGGTAATTTTGATCGCCCAATTAATACTATTTTTACTGGTGCAAGCTTTGCTAAATATTGAGCTATTGCCAGTCCAATTCCCCCCAATCCTCCCGTAATCATGTATACTCCTCCTCGTCGTAACTTGGGGGTGCATAAGGTTTTGCTTGCTACGGGTAATTGCTCAAAGCACTGTACCCAACGACGATTTCCTCTGTAGGCAATAATTGATTCTGATTGAGTATTAGTCAGTTCTGTGAACAATTGCTCAATTAATTGTTGCCATTGTTTAGTATCCAGTTGAGGCAGAGTAATATCAATACTGCGACAGGTGATATGAGAATATTCCTGGGGAATAACTTTACATGGCCCTAAAAGAGTGGCTTTTTCTGGACATAATTTATCACTGTCAGTTAATTCTTGCAAGTTGTTGGAGATGACATCAATTTGCACGGCATTATTAATATTGGCATCACCTAATGCCTGAGCTAAAAACAGCAAACTCCAAAAGCCTAAATTTTGAATTTCCCCCCAATATTTCAGCCCCGATTTAATTTGTTCGTTGATGTTCCAAAGATGGACAATGGTGTTGGGAGTTTTATTGCTAAGACGTAGTTCTCTGAGTAAGGTATCATAGTCATCTCTGTGGCTGGGATTAATTTTATATTCTCGCTCACTCAGCTTGCTAAATTGCTCTCCAATTCTGACGATAATCACATCTTGATTCTCTCTTTCCAGCCGCTCTTTGATTTGCCAACCTACTGCACAAGCATCAATAAATACTAGCCAAGATTGCTGATTATTGATTAATTTTTCCACTGCCAATTGGGGTGGTGCAGCTCGTTTCCAGGAAGGAAGATGAAACCATTGATTAATACCAAGCCTTTGTGCAGGTAGATTTTGATTGATATTAATATGGCTGGTTTGAGGTTCAATCCAATAGCGCTGACGTTCAAAGGGGTAGGTGGGTAAGGAAATGCGATCGCAACGCTGATGACGATAAAATTGCGACCAATCAATTTCAACTCCAGCTAACCACAATTGCCCCAAAGTGTTGAGCAAAAATGCCACATCTGACTGACAATCATAGGCATAGCGCAGCGAAGGCAGGACGATTTTATCTACTCCTTGTTGATTTTCTAAACATTGCAGTGCGAAACTACCTAAAATCTGTCCAGCGCCAACTTCTAATAAAATGGGATTTTGTTTTTGCCACAAGTTTTTAATTCCATCCGCAAAGCGTACAGCTTGACACAGGTGTTTCACCCAATAATTGGGATCTGTTGCTTCGCCAGGTGTAATCCAAGTGCCGGTGACGTTGGATATGTAAGGAATTTTTGGTGGTTGGAGGTTGAAAGTAGCAACTAAATTGTAGAAGCTAGGTGCTATAGCTTCCATCATTTGGGAATGAAAAGCATGAGAAGTCTCGACACGCCGACAAACTAAACCTTGCTCAAGTAATCTTTGTTCCAACTCTTCTATAGCGTTTATAGAACCAGAAATTACACAAACAGATGATCCATTAATTGCTGATAAAGAGAGTTTTTCATTCAACAGTGGATACACATCTGACTCGGCAATAGTCACAGCCAGCATCGCTCCACCCGGTAACTCTTGAATCATTTGCGCTCTTTTCGCTACCAAGCTTAAAGCCTCTTCTACAGACAAAACTCCTGCTAGAGTTGCCGCTACATATTCGCCAATGCTATAGCCAATCATTGCCACAGGATGAATCCCCCAGTTGAGCCACAGTTGCGCTAGAGCATATTCAGTGACAAAAATAGCTGGTTGGGTGAGAAATGTTTGATTAAGTTTTTGAGTGGCTGCATCTGGCTGTTGTTCTGTGCGTCCTAACATTCTCCGCAAATCTATACCCGCCGCTGAGTTGCTGGGTTGTTTGGCATACAATACATCTCGCAAATCCTCACCAAGCAGGGGTTTAAGGAATTCGCAGCAGTAATCCACAGAGGCGCGAAATGTGGGTTCAGCTTGATAAAGTTCCCAACCCATATTCACATAATGAGTTCCCAATCCAGGAAACATCAGGGCAACAGGACGCTGTTGAGTCTCTAGGAAACTGGTAAGTACTCGTTTTTGATCGCTCAGTGCAGCTGCTGCATCCGCTACATCCCGGCAAACAACAGTCCGGCGGTAGTTGAAGTGCCGCCTGCCAACTTGCAACGTATAAGCCACATCAGCCAAATTACTATCGGGGTGCTTGTGCAAGTAATCGCTGAGATTTGCCGTCGCCGCTTCTAAAGCAGAACTGGTTTTAGCAGAAAGTACCAACAACTGATACTTTCTAAGTGCCAAATGCTGAGTAGCTACTGCGTTGCGGGAGTTCCCCCCGTTGTAGCAAGTCGCGTTGCTGAGTGAGGAGTTAGAAATTAATTGTTCTTCTCGTTGTCCTGTTTCTCCCCATCCCCACGTCCCCACGTCCTCTTTCCCCGCGTCCCCCCGTCCGCGCGTCCCCGCGTCCCCCCGTCCGCGCGTCCCCGC